>JBCCNG010000635.1:0-2726 GCA_039025955.1 Cyanobacteria bacterium P01_C01_bin.72
TGCCGTATAGTGAGCGGTAGCTACTAGTGGGAAAATCTTCGGTAATACCAGCAAAGGATATTCCTGGAGTTGTTTGGGATTCTGCTAGCTCTAGTCTGGTTGGCTGTTCGATAATATTTAAGTTAGATAAAGGTTCGATAGAATAAACCCGACTGGTAGAAAGAAAAAGAAGACCTGCGTTATTCTGACGAGCTAATTCTAAGATGTTGATTGTTCCTACAAAGTTGGTTTGGAGAACATACTGAGGAGAGCTTAATCCTGCCAGTACAGATGGTTCAGCCGAGCAGTCAATGATCAGGTCGATGTCAAATACCTGGGGGTCAAGATCATCCGCAGCACGCACATCACCATGGCTAAATTCAATGTCTAGAGACTTAAATCGCGGTAAATTTAATTCCGAACCTCTGCGCCGTAGATTATCAAAGCAAATAATCTGCCAATCAGGATGAAGTTGCTTCAAGCCTATAGCTAAAGAACTGCCGACAAATCCTGCACCACCCGTAATTAAAATTTTCTGACTCATTGAATCCGCCTCGGTAGATTAGTTTCTAATATTGTCTGCAAAATTAATATCTACATATTGTTAGACCGATCTATATCAATTGTCCATCTGTCTGATCTTGTGGCGACAAGAAAACAACCTGACTATTGAGCCAGGCTGTAAGCTAACAGATACGAATTAAGTTGTGATCAAGATCGAGGCTTTTAAATAACAACAGCTCAAAATAAGCTAACCACAAGAGAATCAATTACCCACAAATCGATTAAACCGTTTGGAAATCGCTGGCTGTGAGATCATTTAAATCAACATTTAGCAGCACACCAATTTGCTCACCTTCAAAAGCGATCAAGGTATTAGTACTACCAGTAATTTCTAGCTGATCGAAAGTAATGCCGTCAGCCAAGCCAATGGTATCTACTCCTAATTCAAAATCCAGCACCCAGTCTGTTAGGGCATCATCGTGTAGCACAAACAGATCACTTCCAGAACCGCCCTCATAAACGTTGATACCGTCTGCTCCATCAAGCAGGTCGTCGCCATCGCCACCACTCAAACGATCAAATTGACGATCGCCCAATAAGCTGTCATCTCCCTCTGTCCCTTCTGTGGAGACAGTGGGTACATCTTCTGCGGTGACAGTGATACGTGCCTGATTGTATCCCTCAGCAAGAAAGTCAGCATCAGCAAATTCGGCAGCGCTTAAAATTCTGCCTCCTGGGACAAAACCAGGATGGGCTGCCACTACACCAGCTTCCGTATCTCCTGTATTTGGAGCTGTTTGACCAAAAAAGGCGGTACTATCTTCGGCTTCATCGTTGATTTCTGTACCTGCATCGAGGATGTCTCCCCCCGAAACGATAAAGTCTGCCCCTAAGAAATTACCATCAGCATCAAATATTTCGTGTGCTAAAGGATTACCGTTGGCAATAAAAGCATCGTTAGAGGGTAAAACCATTGCCGCATAGTTAAGATAGCGACTGCTAGCTAAAGAGCGATCGACAGTAAAAGTCAGGCTAGTGGTTTCTCCTACGTCAATTACGCCAGGATTCGCCCCTTCATTACCCAGAATTGTCCCTTCAACAAAACCAAAGCCACTCTCTAGGAATTCTGCCGCAATGCCGTCAGTTGCCCCGTCTTCAGCTAAACTTTCTAGTCCAGCAGAGGCTGGTCTACCACGATCATAAGTATCAAATTCGCCGTTGTGTAAACCAACCCAGAGAGGAGTTATGGCAGTACCGTTTTCGGGACTAAGATTTTCCACCGTGACGGTAATTTCTACTAAGTCAGGGGGAGGAGGCAGGGGTTCATCGGTATTGCGGATGCTAATTCTCGCTACCTGATAGCTAGGTTCAGTAAAGTCGGCGTTAGTAAAAGCGGCGTCAGCGTTTTCGTCGCTACCGTCTTCACTCAAAATTCTGCCGTCGGGGATAAATCCAGGGTGAAAAGTAACTACTCCGTCTTGGGTTTTCCCTGTGTTGGGTGCTGTTTGACCAAAGAAAGCCGTACTCTCTACCGCCTCATCGTTAACTTCTGTACCTGCATCCAAAATGCGATCGCCGTAGATAATAAAATCTGCGCCGATAAAGTTACCTGCATTATCAAAGACAGGAATAGCAGTCGGATCACCGTTAGCAATAAAAGCATCGTTGGAAGGCAAGACCATAGAGGCATAGTTAAAGTAGCGACTATTGGGATCGTCGCTATCAAGGGTAAAAGTCTGGCTAACTACTTCTCCAGGATCGATTGGTCCTGCAACACCATCTACTCCTACTAGGGTTCCATCTACTGTACCGTTGCCACTAGCAAGAAATTCGGCGGAAATACCGTCAGTTGCCCCGTCTTCTGCCAAGCTTTCTAATCCAGGAGAAACTGGTCTACCTCGGTCGTAGGTATCAAATTCGCCGTTGTGGAATCCGACCCAGGCTGGGGTAATAAATATGCCGCTTTCTGGCGCAAGATTTTCTATTGTTACCGTTATGTTAGTCTCTGACATTTGGCGACACTCTGTTATTTAACATACAAAATTACGTTTGTCTTTCTCTCAGCCAAACTGCAACTTCCTATAATGTCAAGATCGCAGATTTTACTCAGTAAAATTACTGATAAACACAAGCATTAAGACTTGTATACATAAAAAATCATATTGCTTTGACAACAAATAATTTATTAATGATTTTATTCTTAAATTACTTAATAGATAAATTGCAATTATTTGGCTTGAAAA
>JBCCNG010000636.1:0-2719 GCA_039025955.1 Cyanobacteria bacterium P01_C01_bin.72
GAAGCAATTACCTTATTTAAGGAAGCACAAAAACTCGATCCTAATCTAGAAATAGAAGCTCAATCTTGGAATAGTCTTTGCAGGTTTGGCAGTATTAATCGTCATGCTGAAAAAGTTCTTTCTTTTGGCTGCAAACAAGCAGTTGAATTAACTCCTGATAATACGAATTATCTTGACAGTCGTGGACTTGCCAGAGCTTTAACAGGAAATACTCCAGGAGCAATTACAGACTTTCAGGCATTTGTTAATGATCCTCAGTTTGACGAAGAATATCGAAATAAAAGAAAACAATGGATTAAGGCTCTAGAAAAAGGAGAAAATCCATTTACCGATGAGGTTTTAGAAGAGTTGAGGAATGAATAAATTGATCAACATCTTAGTCTAAATTTCAGTTAGTCTAAACTACAGCTTTAACCGCGATGCCAAATTGTAACTCCGCCTGGTTTGTCGATTAGAGTAATTCCCTGTGCCTGTAGTTCATCCCGCAGGCGATCGCTTTCAGCGTAATCTTTGTTGCTCCTGGCATCTTTACGCTGCTGTACTAGAGCATCTATTTCCTCATCACTTAATCCCTCTGTCTGAGAGCTACCTGACTCAAAATCAGCCTTAAAACCTAAAACAGTCGCTAAATGCACTAAAGTTTGCCACTGTCGCTCTAATTGGGCAATATCTATCTCAACTGCTCCCTGATGCACCAGAATGTTCCCTACTTTACTCAGGTTTTTGGCAATTTCAAATAGTAGTGCTAATCCTCCCGCAAAATTAAAATCATCATCGACGGCAGTTTTAAAGCGATCAATTAACTCCTGCTCCACAGCATCAGTCCCTTCAAAGCCAAGCTGTAAACCATATTGACTGCCAAACAACAGTCCCTCCTTCAAAGTTGACCAGCTATTCGTCGCCGTAGTTAATGCTACTTCCGTAAAGTCTACTGGCTTGCGATATTGAGCTTGCAAAATAAATAGCCGTACCGCCATTGGCTCATAGCGCTCAAGCAATTCACGGATCGTAATAAAGTTGCCCAAAGACTTAGACATCTTTTTCCCTTCCACAATAATCATGCCGTTGTGCAGCCAATAATTAGCCAGGGGTTTGCCCGTAGCCGCTTCAGATTGGGCGATCTCGTTCTCGTGATGGGGAAAAGTCAAATCTCCGCCACCCACATGAATATCAATCGTTTCCCCTAGTTGCTCCCGCACCATCGCCGAACACTCTATATGCCAGCCAGGACGACCATTTCCCCAGGGTGACTCACAAGCTGGTTCGCCCTCTTTGGCGGCTTTCCAGAGGGCAAAATCGAAGGGATATTGCTTCTTTTGCTCCTCGGGGTCGTCTGTGACCACTCTGCCGCTTGCTCCCGCCTGCATATCCTCCAAATTTCTACCTGACAACTTGCCATAGTCAGGAAATTTCTGTACTGCATAGTAAACATCCCCTTCCGCTGGGTAGGCAAAGCCTTTCTGCTCCAGTTCTGCTACTAGCTTTTGAATACCGTCAAGAGTATGAGTAGCGCGGGGATAGGCATCCGCTTCACCGACTCCTAAACGTTCCATATCTTCAAAATAGGCGGCAATATATTTTTCTGTTACCGCCTCCATTGATGTACCTTCTTGACTAGCACGCTTGAGAATCTTGTCATCAATATCAGTAAAGTTCTGGATATATTTGACCTGATAACCACTCCACTGCAAATAGCGACGCACTACATCCCAGACCAAACAGGTGCGAGCATGACCTAAATGGCAATAGTCATAAACTGTAATCCCACAGCAATACATCCGCACTTTATTTTCTTCTATGGTGTGAAACTCTGATTTTTGGCGGGTGAGAGTATTGTATACAGATAAAGTCATGATGCTGGTTGATGGAAGAATCTCTTTGCAGACTGCCAAAGATCTAAGTCAAAAGTCAAGCTTTATGGCTGTTATCATTGACTGACTTATTCTTCTAGTCCTCTAGGTTATTGTTTTGAGGTAGTGGGTAGTAGGTAGTAGGTAGTAGGTAGTAGGTGATAAGCAGCTTAATTATTGACTCTAATTTTGCCTGAGCAGAGGATTTTCCCTGTTTCGATGGTTAAATTAGCGATCGCCACATCTGTTCCTAAATCTATTTCTAGCTGACGCTTTAATTCTCCATCCTTTAGAGAATCGCTGACGATCTTTAAGGGAGCTAAACATAAGATGTGCTGATTTCTCAAATTTATATTCGTAGTTAGGGTGAGCTTTTTGCTTTCGCCTGATAAATCTTGATATCTGCCTTGCAAAACTAAGGAATTGTTGACGAGCCTAATATCGTGCCATTCAACCACCGTCTGATTTAACTCCGTGGAATCCTGAGCTGCTAAAATCATCTGCCAGAGATCTGTTAAACCGCTTTGCAATAAATCAGATGTTAAAGAAGCCTGTAGATCCGCAGCACTCAATTCTAAAGTAATGTCAACAAATATAGGCTCAACTAGTCTTAAAGGCTGCTTCTTGATTACTTCGGGTAAATTGACGGCAATATTAGCACCATGAAGCTGAATCTGATTGAAATGCAGTCCTTGATATATGGCTTGATTACAACTAAGCCAGACTTCAGGAATATAGCCTCGTAAAATTTGCTTACTTTTACCGCCAATCTTGACCTGTAGATCTCCCGCTCGTTCAACCTGCGATCGTAAATAGAGTTTTACCGCACCAGATAATAATTTACCGATCAATTAATTTCCCACTCCCTA
>JBCCNG010000637.1:0-2712 GCA_039025955.1 Cyanobacteria bacterium P01_C01_bin.72
AAACTTACCGCAAAAACCCATCACATCAACGGTAATCGCCAAAATCCCCGCACCCACACCCAATCCTACTACGACAATAAACAGTAAACCCCAGACTAGATCGAGAATGACGCGCAGCAGAGTAATAAAACCACGACTAAAGCTATATACTCCATCGACTCTTTGTTGGGCTACATGAACTAAATTTACCCTTTCTAAGCATTCCATAGCTTTGATACGTTCATTTTCGGGTGCAGTAGCAGGAAACCAGTAACGAGGACTGTTGCTACGTCCCAATGCACCGTGTAAAACGTTGTGAAAAGCAGATAAACTACCTACCAAATGGAACTTTTGGAATACCATGCCAACTTGCGATCGCATTTGCTGAAGTTGTTTGGGTTTAAGCTGGGATAGCTGCCTATCTCCGATCCAAATATCTCCAGTTGTTCGGATAAATAGCCAATGATTGAAATCGTGAATTGAGCTATCAGACGAAGAATTCATTCTTTGGCTAACCAATCGTAGAGTTGATTACTCGCCCGCCTGCCAGCGATTAAAATCGCCGTCTAATAGCCTAAATCCATCCATATTTAGAGAGATTGAAAAAATATCAGCCAAATATATTGTCTCAAGCCTTCAGTACTAATCTTTGCGCGCAATATTCTCCATCTTGATTCATCTCTTTCTGATGGAGGTTTTTGGCTTAGCAAGCACCACACATAAAAATAAGTAACCATTTCATCTTTTTGCGACTCCAAAGATGCAAAGCTACAAAATTTTTTTTCTTGCTGCTTGTGGGAAAAAAATTGGCTACCATGAATTACACTAGCATTTTTGTATTGTGGAGTTATAAATCGTGATTGTAGTAATGAAAGTCGGTTCTCCAGATCAAGAGATTCAGAGAATAGAGACAGAATTACAGGATTGGGGACTAACTCCTGAGAAAATTGTCGGCAAACACAAAATTGTCATGGGTTTAGTCGGAGATACTGCATCTTTAGATCCACTCCAAATAAAAGATATCAGCCCCTGGATTGAGAACGTCTTGCGAGTTGAAAAACCTTATAAAAAGACCAGCTTAGAATATCGCAATGGAGAATACAGTAGCGTCATAGTGCCTACTCCTAGTGGTGATGTAGCTTTTGGCGTGAACCATCCCGTGGTGGTAATTGCGGGACCCTGTTCCGTGGAAAACGAAGAAATGATTATTGCCACTGCCAAGGCAGTCAAAGCTGCTGGTGCTAGCTTTTTGCGCGGCGGCGCATACAAACCACGCACGAGTCCTTATGCTTTTCAGGGTCATGGAGAAAGTGCCTTAGAATTATTGGCGGCGGCACGAGATGCTAGCGGCTTAGGCATTATAACCGAAGTCATGGATACTGCGGATGTAGATAAGGTAGCGGAATTTGCCGATATTGTTCAGGTAGGAGCAAGGAATATGCAGAATTTTGCCTTACTCAAGAAAGTTGGCGCACAAGATAAGCCAGTGTTTCTCAAGCGGGGCATGTCCGCTACTATCGATGATCTGTTGATGGCTTCGGAGTATATTTTGGCGGCGGGCAATTCTAACGTGATTCTTTGCGAAAGAGGTATTCGTACTTTTGACCGTAAATATGTGCGTAATACACTAGATTTAGCTGTTATTCCCGTACTCCGCTCTTTGACTCATTTACCGATCGCCATTGATCCAAGTCACGGTACAGGAGTTGCTGGTTTTGTATCGCCCATGGCAAAAGCAGCGATCGCCGCAGGAGCAGATTCTTTGATGATCGAAGTTCACCCTAATCCAGCTAAAGCTTTGTCCGATGGTCCTCAATCTCAAACTTTTGACGGTTTTGCCAATATTATGCAGGAATTGAGCATAATTGGTAATGCTGTGGGGCGTTGGTCAGCAGCAACCGTAGCGGTTTAAGACAGATTTAATCTTAGCTTGATTTTATGTAGGCAAGGAGTTGTGAATTATTCCCTTGTTCTAGTTATAGATTGATTTAAGCCAGCCCATATCTGATAATTATGGTATGAAAGATACAACAGATAAACCTGCACTGAGTGAAGAGGCTCAAACAGATGCTTCTTTGGAAAAGGCGACCCCACTACGCTGCTTTTTGGCTTCTAGCCTGTCGGGGGCGATCGCCTACTGCTGTTATTTGCTCCTGACTTCGATTGTTCATACCTATGGAGCAAAAGCCGTTACTTCCAGTAATCCGATTGTGATTAATTTAACTGCCGCTGTCAGAACGATGGTTATGGGGATTGTAGCACTGGGGACGGGAGTCTTTGGAGTCGTAGCGCTAGGCTTGTTGTTATTGGGAATTCAGGTAACGATTAAAAGTTTTAAGCAAGCCTAAATCTTGCTTAGGAAATTGAGCATAAAATTAAGGTAGCAGTATCAACGACCTAAACGTTAATTTCATCCCTGTTTCCTCTATTTGATTATAAGTTAATTACAAATCCCTACTTAACCTCAGTAACACGAAAATATCTCCATGGAAAACATTTCCGAATCTATTGGAATTAATCATCATCCGAAACGCCAAATCGGGATCGCAACTATCTTCCGTCTGGGCTTATTTAATATGGGACTCGGCATTATGGCGGTGTTGACTCTGGCGGTATTGAATCGTGTTATGATCAGCGAGCTTGGTATTCCTGGTGGTATTACAGGGGGAATCTTAGCGACATCTTTATTCGTTGCTCCTGCAAGAGTTTGGTTTGGACAATTATCTGACCGCC
>JBCCNG010000638.1:0-2695 GCA_039025955.1 Cyanobacteria bacterium P01_C01_bin.72
ATCTAATTTAAAAAATTCAGGTATTCAAGCTTCTATTGCCAAAATGCCAATTTATATTAATGATCCAATTACATTAAATGTAAATAGAACTTATAACGACAGTGAAAATAAGATAACTAACAATGAAACAAAGACCATGAAAAATTGAATTAAATTGGGCTATTCAAGCATCCCTTGGTCATCGAAATATTCAACATACCGTTCGCTATACAGAATTATCTTCTTAGAAGATGTTTGAGAAGTCTAATTGATTATTTTGCTCCCCCTAAATCCCCCTTATCAAGGTAGGGCTGTTTCATTCTAGAGCTAAAGTGCGGTAAATTGATTAAAAGCTTAATTTAACCGCTTAATGACTTTAAAAGACTCGGATAAAAGCTTAATTGACTATTTGAAACAAATACTTGATGAGCGAAAAGCAGGTGCTCGAAGACATCCTCTATGGCTAATCTTATTGATCATAATTTTAGGAATTATGAGCGGTTATTGGGGATACCGAGGTTTGGGCAGATTTATCTAACGATACTGCCGTCAATTAATCACAACTCTCAAAATCCCACAAGCAAGAGTTCCATCTTATTCTAGAAACCCCCTTTGATAATGTAAAGCGATCGCAAATATAGTTGCTGCCAATAATGCTGCTGCTGTCCTGACGTGATTCCAAAATGTCCAATCTGTTAAATATCTCGACCAGAGATTTGATGCTTTAACACTATTAGGTATAACTACTGCCAAAGCATCATTCAGAGGTATATTTCCCACTACAGTTACGCCAATCGTGCCAATTAGATAGAGTAGACTAGCAGTGAGTAAATATGCAGCAATGGTCGGTTGCCACTGAAATAGTAGAGAAACAGATAATAAAATTCCAGCTACAGCAGGAGCGAAAAATGCTGCCATGAACCAAGGATTGATAACAGTAATGTTAATCGATTGCATGGTAGCGATGCCCTGAGATGTCGGTTGTTGAGCTAGAGCCTGCATAACAAAGGTAGAAAAGGCAAAGAAGATTCCCCCACTCACCGCACTACCAACAGTTGCCAGCAAAATTAACGGTAGACGCAAATTTTCTACAATAGTCATCATGTTTTTACCTCTTATGTTTTAAAAATATTTTTAATAAGACAAACTGGCAGCTTTACCCAAGTAAGTATTATCGCTAAGTTGCTTGAGAATAAAATCAGCTACATCTGGGCGAGAGATAGTTAAGCTTGAGGTGCGATCGCTCCCTGGAAAACCATGACGATATTTACCCGTGCGATCGCCTTCAATAAACGCTGCTGGGCGAATAATAGTCCAGTCGAGGTTGCTTTGTCTGACGTATTCTTCCTGAATTTGATGGTCAGCAAATACTTTTCTGAGAATAAAGCCGAACATAATATATTTCCAGT
Source organism: Cyanobacteria bacterium P01_C01_bin.72 (assembly GCA_039025955.1). Lineage (GTDB taxonomy): Bacteria > Cyanobacteriota > Cyanobacteriia > Cyanobacteriales > Xenococcaceae > Waterburya. The sequence continues at coordinate 1,389 of JBCCNG010000638.1, forward strand.
AAAAATCAAGATTACTCCAACTATCCCCTGCACCCAAAGTTGATTGACAGATAAATCTTTTGATTCCTGCTTTCTCTAATGCTTGAATGACATTTTTAGTACCAAGCGATCGCACGTTACCTGAAAGCTTTTTACCCGATCCGAGAATGCAGATTGCAGCTTCGTGACCAATTACCGCTTGTTCTACAGCAGCAGGATTCATCACATCTCCTGTAAAGATTTGGAGATTCGGATGCTGAAGGTTTAACTTATCGGGGTTACGGACAAATGCTGTAATAGTATGTCCTTGTTCTAATGCCTGCTCTACAACGTGGCTGCCAATGCTTCCTGTCGAACCAAAAATTACTAATTTCATGATTTTTTCTTTCCTAAACTCGAACACCTTTAGCTTAGGGAAACTGAAAAATCCCAACTATCATATTCCGATCAAACTGTCACAATCTTGCGCTCGGTCGGCTACCATAAAGGGTTTCCTGCGGTCGCGCGCAGCGTAATCAGTTTTGATTTCTTGAATTCTAAACATTGTGATGTCAAATATCTGAATTTAGTAGGCGAATAAATAAAGCTGGACTGAGGATTTGTGTACCGTGATAATGTTTCAGTGGCAGTAAATGCTTTTTGTCTAAACTGACTAAGTACTCAGCACTGGATTCATAAGCTGCGGCTAAAAACACATTGTCATCTGGTATCGATATCGTCTAAGCGAGTAGCTTCGTAAGCGCCAGGAATGTGTAAGGCAATTTCGCCGATAATTGCTACTAAGTTTTCGATTTCTGATAGCGGAATATGTTTCTGAATTAATTTAACCACTAATTCTCGCATCAATTGCGGTGCCATAACTAAGATAAACTTTTCTTCTCGCCAAGCATCAATAATTTGGTTTGGTGCGCTGGTTTGATTTTTACTGAGAAGTGCAGCAACGAACACAGAGGTGTCAATGACAACTTTAATCACTTCCTGTTTTGCTCTGCTAATTTAGCTCTCACAGCATCAAATTCTGCCCAAATTTCAGAAGCCGATCTTTGAGGAGAATTCATCGCACGGCTTAATCCTCGTGCAATAATTTCATCAGCCAAAGATAATTCTTCTTCTGTAGGAGATGTATCTATCTCTGCTACTTCTTCTAATTGCAACAATTCGTTGGGAGTACAATCAGAATTATCACGACAAACGGGTATAACCCAGAAACAGCTTAGTGCTTTAGAAACAGGGAAAACGAAGGGAATCACCTTTGAAATTTTGGCTAAACTCTGTCTCTTTTTTGATTGTACTACCAACAAATTGTTGCAATTAGAAGAAGTAGCAGA
>JBCCNG010000639.1:0-2691 GCA_039025955.1 Cyanobacteria bacterium P01_C01_bin.72
CGATCCTTATGCTAAAGATTTTTGTCAGGCGATAAGTAATGCCCTAAAGATACCTGCCGACTGGATAATTGTGACTAATGGCAGTGACGATATGTTAAACATTCTGATTCGTGCCTGTGCGGAGGGGAAAGAGCGCAAGGTGGTTTATCCCATACCTTCTTATGTTTTGTATCGGACTTTGGCATCATTACAGGCGGCGGAAGTAGTAGAAGTTCCCTATCCTCAGGATTATCAGCTGCCAGTAGATGAGCTGGTGGCGGCTGCTGGTGCAGTGACTTTAATCGCTACTCCCAACAGCCCTTCGGGTCATACTGCACCCCTAGATGATTTGCGTCTCTTAGCCAGTAAAGCAGCGGGTATTGTCGCTATTGATGAGGCTTATGTTGATTTTGCTGACTATACGGCGCTTTCTCTGGTGCAGGAATTTGATAATGTAATTATCCTACGCACCATGTCTAAAGGCTATTCCTTGGCGGGTTTACGCCTCGGCTGGGGCATTGCGAATCCTCGGTTGATTTCCAGCTTATTCAAAGTCAAAGATAGTTATAACGTTGATGCTTTAGCAATCTTAGTGGGGACAGCCGCAATGGAGGATCAACCCTATAAAAACGCTTGTGCAGAAAAGGTAAAGCGATCGCGCGGTAAACTATCAGTAGCGCTACAGCAGATTGGCTTTAAGGTGCGAGATTCTCAGGGTAATTTCCTTTTGGTTACACCACCCAATAATCAGGCAGCAAACATATATCAATCATTAAAAGAACAGGGTATTCTTGTCCGCTATTTCAATACCCCAGAATTAGAGGACAAATTACGAATTACCGTCGGCACAGAGGCACAAAATCAACAGTTACTTCAGTTAATTAAAGCGCTCAATTTTTGAGCTGTAGAGCCGCTGTAGACGTTTATCGTCCTTGCCAATCAGAATTGCACCAATAATTAATTGAAACGACTATACATGTCATCTTTAGCCGCCACTGACTTTGGCTTTATATCCCATCTCAATTAAAGAGGCGAGGAGTTTTTGTTTGTGATCGCCCTGAATTTCTAAGGTATTTTCCTTGACTGTGCCACCAGTACCACATTTACTCTTGAGCTTTTTCAATAGCTGAGTGAGAGTTTCGGGCTTATGTTGAAACCCTGTAATGACAGTCACAGTTTTGCCCTTGCGACCCGCCCGCGTTGCCTGTATTCTCAGATCTTGTTGGTTGGGGGGTAAATCGGGAACACCTCTTGCCAGAGCTGGATTTTCTACCTGACCAAACTCTTGATATGCGATCCGATTTTGCTTCGATTTACGTTTACCAGCCATGGGAATTTTTACAATCTCTGATGAAAATAGCTAAATTTATCTTAGGTCATCTAAAGCACTGGGAATTTGCCGTCAAGTCGATACCTGTTCAAGAACTGCCATAATATTATCAAGTTCTTACTCCAATCGGGCATTGCCAAGATATGATATTGGTGCAAATAAGACCACCCCTGCCAATTATCATGTCTGTAGGAAACGAGCCATCAGAAATTTTAGAGCAAAAGCTTGCCTATAAAGGGCGTAAATTTGACTATGAAGTTATCAAGCTGCGCTTACCCAATGGCGTTACAGGGGAGTGGGAATGTATCCGCCATCCTGGAGGTGCTTTGGCTGTGCCAGTTACGGCTGATGGCAAGTTTGTTCTGGTCAAGCAATATCGCTTTACCGTTAAGGGTCGGTTATTAGAATTCCCCGCAGGTACAGTAGAAGTAAACGAATCTCCCTTCGAGACAATTAAACGGGAAATAGAGGAAGAAACAGGTTACCGTGCCAGTAAGTGGCAAGATATGGGCAAATTCATTCTGGCACCTGGATACTCTGATGAATATATTTATGCTTTTTTAGCACAGGATCTCGAAAAGCTAGCTACTCCCCCCCAGCAGGATGAAGATGAAGATATTGAAGTAGTGTTGATGAGCGAATCCGAATTGGAAGCAGCGATTCTTCAGGGTGAACCGATTGACGGCAAAACGATCGCCTGTTTTTATATGGCAAGGGCTTATCTTAATTCTCAATCCAAGTCTTAAGTCGGCATCGAGTTAACTCCTCAAAAACGTATAGTAGTCTTATGGCTACTAAAAATATTAGACAGAACGATGAAGCTTAAAATTAAATCTTATTTATCTATCTTCAGCCAAAGCATTTTTATTCTATGTATTGCCTTGGTGATTACTTTGACAGTGGCGATTGCTCCTGCCTGGAGTGCCGACTATAATAAACAGTCGTTGATCAATTCCGACTTTTCTCATCAAGACTTGCGGGATGCTAGTTTTGATCATACCAACCTGCGTGATAGCGACCTCAGCTTTATTGATGCTACTGGAGTCCGCTTTTTTGGCGCAAATTTGGCTCAAGTAAATTTAGAGGGTGCTAATCTTAGCTATGCCAGCCTAGAATCTGTGCGTTTGACTCGTGCTAATCTGACCAACGCAGTTTTAACTGGTGCTTATCTAACTAATGCCCTCATGAATGAAACCATTATTACTGGTGCTGATTTTACGGATGTTTTGTTAAGCCCCACGACAGAGAGAAAGCTGTGCGAGACTGCTAGCGGGACTAATCCGACTACGGGAAACAAGACTAGAGACACTCTGTATTGTCCTTAATCTGATTAGCTGTCAGGGAAAAAAATATATCGCAGTACGTGGATTGGTTAGGACAAG
>JBCCNG010000640.1:0-2687 GCA_039025955.1 Cyanobacteria bacterium P01_C01_bin.72
GTATCTTCCAGGGCATTTTGTAAACAGGTAGATGCACCAGGAGAAGGAGTAATATTAAATATAATGCGATCGCCCTTGATTTTAGCTTCTCCCATCTCTAGGGCTTGGGTTTTGAGATTGACAATTTGGGGTCTAACCCCGCCATAACCCATAGCATAAGTTAAATCTTGGAGCTTGATGGAAGGAATAATCTTCTTGGCTTCTTTAATAAACAGTCTTTTCCCTATCAGAGGGAAATCATAGACAAAATTTAGCGCAATATACTTAAAGATAACGGGATCGGACAAAATTTTGATAAAGCTGAGAATGGCTTTAAGACTTAAACCCGCCGTCTGGAAATACTCAATCATACTGCCATAGTGATGACGTTCTAGCAGCGGTAAAACTTTGGCTGTGGGGCCAAAACGAGCGATCGCCTGATTGTGGACTTCAGGATCGCCGTGAATAGCGGCAAAGGGCAGTTTTTGGCGCTGTACGGTGTAAACCTTTCCGTTGAGTAACTGGGGGGCAAAATAGAAGCTGCCAGCAACGCTGAGTAAAGCGTAATCTAAGCCATAGTTCAAAGATTTGGCAAATAGAAGACTGTGCGCTCCTGCGGCAACCATCACCGCTTTAGCCGTAATTACACCTTGGGCTGTTTTGAGCTGATATAGTCCTGCTTCTGGTTTTATTTGTTTTACTTTGGTATCAAATAGCAGATCGATTTTAGTGTCCGTACTGGCTTGAGAATTAGCGACAAACGAGCGCGCTAAACGGTTAAAGTCTACTGTAAAACCCTCATCGGTATACAAGGCAATAACTTCTCTTTCTTCAGGGCGCTCCAGGAGTATATTCGGCTCTTTGGCGGCGATCTCGGCTCGATCTAACAATTTTAAGTCGGGAAAGAGAGATTTAAATTCTTCGTACCTGGCTTTCAATTTAGCCACCTGTTCTTTACCTACTCCTAAGACCATTTTGTGATATTTGGTGTATATTTGCCCTGCTGTGTCTTGAGTCAGCAAATAGTTTTTAACCAAGCTAGCGCCAGCGTTGACTTTTTCTGCTTTAGCAAAAGTATAGTTGGTTTCAATATCGCCAAAGTGAAGAGTTTGGCTATTGCTGTTAGTAAAAGAATTAACTAGTGCTACGTCGGCTTCTTTCTCAATCAGAGCAATTCTCTGAATATTAGTATAGTTGCTGAGGGTATAAAGTAAGGCTGTACCACAAACTCCTGCGCCAATAATGGCAACTTCGTAAGCATCGCTATTCATAATTGTTTTTTTGAGCAAGACAACAGATATGTTGGCAGTAGATCTATGATCTGTAGAGAAAGAGATCTACAGGGTCTACCTTAATATCTTAGCTTTGACTTGAGTGAAAGCAGAAGACTAAAGAAAGATAACTAAAAATCAAGCACATTTCTGAGATTTACCATGAACACACATGCTATTTTGCGGCAGACTCAACTAGAAGTTGTCAGCAGCGGTGCAACAAAACCAGTTTTAGATGATAGTACTGGCAAAACCCTAGTTTTACTCTGGTCACAGTTGGGAGACTTTGATAATTTGGAATATGCTTGGTGGCTCAAAAGAGAGTCTGCCAAATTAGCAACCGCTGCTATCCAGGTTAAGGCAGTGGGAATTGGCGATCGCAATTCGGGCTTGAAGTTTTGTGAATACACAGGCTTTCCCCCTGAATCTCTATATGTTGACCCCAAGGCAGAAATACACCGAAAATTGGGCTTATATCAGGGTTTGACCTGGAAATTTCCTTTCTTATCCCCAGCAAACAGTGCTTTTCTTAATCTCATGCTGATGTGTGCGGGTATAGGTAGTCCTGGTACTTTATCCGAAGTATTGCGTGGCTACAAGGGCGATCGCTCTGCACCCCAGTTGATTCCAGACGAGCAGGTGGTTAAAGATACTCCATTACCCGCAATTAAAGGATCAATGTTCAAACTGGCGGGAGGTTCGGGTTTCCAGCGCCCTTTTGAACTAGCTACCTTACGACTGAGAAATATGACAGAAGTATTGAGCAATTGGAGTACTTATGTCCCTGATGCTGCCTATTTAACTCAGCGCGGGGGTACTTTCCTCTATGATGGAGCGGAATTAATCTACGAACATCGAGATTCTCATATTCTGGGTTTTGCAGCTAATATGAGCAATCCGTTGGCTTTTACTGAGCAATTTATTAGTTGAAACTTTAACCATAGCGGCTATTAGACTCATGAAGTACAAAGAGGACTGTTTTAAGGCAGAGGACTTTAGCCGCATGTAGCAAGATGTACCTCACCATTATGATAATTGCTATAAGTTGATTAAAACCGTGACTAAAAGATAAATATGACTTGCTGAAAAACTTGGATTTGACAAGATATCTGTTCAAAAGCTCTTAGCTTTTAGCTTTTAAGAAAATAGATCATTTTATTGCCCTAAGTGCCAGAAAAATAAACTCACTTTATCAAAAAACCTTTTATCAAAAAACCTTGCATTTAAATTGAAGAAAAAGTCTTGAAGCATATACAAATAAATAGCTTTAACTTGTTCAGTAAGCCTTGAATAGCAGATAAAAAGTGATCGCATTTATCTAACTGAGACAGGTGATCGCCTGATTCTGACATTGGTAGGTTTTTAACTCTGGAAATTCTTTTATTCAGAGAGATACAGTAGTTTTAAATAAGAATTGTAGTCATCTATCTTGAATCA
>JBCCNG010000641.1:0-2679 GCA_039025955.1 Cyanobacteria bacterium P01_C01_bin.72
AAGTTAATTACAAATCCCTACTTAACCTCAGTAACACGAAAATATCTCCATGGAAAACATTTCCGAATCTATTGGAATTAATCATCATCCGAAACGCCAAATCGGGATCGCAACTATCTTCCGTCTGGGCTTGTTCAATATGGGACTCGGCATTATGGCAGTGTTGACTCTGGCGGTATTGAATCGTGTTATGATCAGCGAGCTTGGTATTCCTGGTGGTATTACAGGGGGAATCTTAGCGACATCTTTATTCGTTGCTCCTGCAAGAGTTTGGTTTGGACAATTATCTGACCGCCAGCCGTTACTGGGAAAACATCGCACTAATTATGTCCTAATCGGGACAGCTATCTTTGGTCTAAATGTATTTTTAGCGGTGCAGGCTGTATGGCAATTAGGTGCAGTGGTGGAGGCTAGTGGTGGCTGGCAATGGAACAGTCAGACTATTGGCTGGAGTGCGGTATTAGGCTTAATTATGGCTGTTTATGGTTTGGCAGTAGGCTGTAGTTCAACTCCTTTTACGGCTTTGCTGGTAGATATCACGGAGGAGTCAAGGCGTTCTAAATTAATTGCGATCGTTTGGTCGATGTTAATGGTAGGGATTGTCATCGGTGGGGTAACAGGCAGTATTGTCTTCAAAAACATTGAGACAGCAGGATTTGCGGAGGGAGAAATTCCTCTAGCGACTTTGCAGCCAGCAATTAACACGGTGTTTAGTTTTGTTCCCTTTTTGGTTTTTGGTTTAGCAGTTATTGCTACTTGGGGAGTTGAACGTAAATATTCTCGTTTTCAAAGTAACGTTACTAGCGATCGCAATGATAATATTACCCTGAGTCAAGCGCTACAAATTTTGACTACTAGTCGTCAAACAGGCATCTTTTTTAGCTTTTTATCTTTGCTCACTATTGGCTTATTCATGCAAGAAGCCGTATTAGAACCCTATGGCGGCGAAGTTTTCGGTATGAGTATCGGCGAGACTACTCAGCTTAATGCCTTTTGGGGTATTGGTATTTTAATCGGCTACAGTTTCACAGGCTTTTTGATTATTCCTTCTCTCGGTAAAAAGCTAACCACTAAAATCGGCTGCGTGTTGGTGGCATGTTGTTTTAGCTTAATTATTGCCGCTGGTTTTACCCAACAGCCAAAAATGCTGCAATCGGCTATGGTGCTGTTTGGAATCGCCGCAGGAATAGCTACCGTTGGCGGAATTAGTCTGATGCTAGATTTAACTGCGGCTGAAACCGCAGGTACTTTTATTGGTGCTTGGGGCTTGGCTCAAGCAATGTCTCGGGGTGTAGCAACTTTTGTTGGCGGCTTAATTTTAGATGTGGGCAAGAATATTTTTGAGCTTCCTTTACTTGCCTACAGTTTAGTATTTGCGATTCAAGCCATAGGAATGATTTTAGCGATCGCAATTTTGCAACAGGTAGATGTTAAAGAGTTTAAAGATAATACGAATAATGCTCTTGCCACAGTTATGGAAGGAGAGCTAGATGGGTAGTGGGTAGTAGGGAGTAGGGAGTAGGAAGTAAGGAGTAGAGAGTTAATCTAAAATTGATGGTCAGAAATCTAAATTTAAAATAGTGATGCACCGCGACGCATGTTGATAAAAGGTGACACGCCCAATTCTTCGGGAAATAGGTTTGCTAGGAAAAAATCCAGGGTAGTAGATTTAAGAAATCCCTGCAATACTGCCACTGTGCCAAAGCGAACACCAGAAATCTTTTGTTGTGCCAAGATAAATTCTATCTGTTCACTATCGAGAATTGCCGCCTGTTGTAAATAGTATCCCAAGACGTTTTTCTTTGATTCCATTACCGCTTTTGTCCAGTCTTGAACAAAAAAGTCCGCCGTGGTGAGTTTGACAAGTTCTTTTTGAGCCAGTATCTCACCAAGCTTGAGATGGGGATACTGTAATTTATCCTGTAGCGCCGCTTCGATTTGCCAGCTAGAAACCAAATCTGCCTCTTGTAAAATTTCTCCCAGCATCTTGGTTTCCATGGTTAAAAGTCGAGTAATATTGGCGCGGGATTTTGCACTTAAACGGGATTTCATCAGTAAAAAGAGAGCTTATAATTCAAGATTTAAAAAATAAATTGTGGTTTACACCTGCTCTAAATTTACAAGTCTTAAGCAGAAGTGAGTGTGATCTGTCGGCGTGCAATCAATCTAGCTGTGGAATCTAGTTACCAAAATGCGATCGCTCTCATATTACATTCAGAATAATCTGAAACAATAATGGTATGCAAAATTTAGAGTTCAAATTCCCTCACAAGTTTCTGGCGATAGGCAAAAAATTATGAACAAGAAAATATATTTTCTAGCGGCTTCTTTAATCTTTTCTTCGGCAACTCAGTTAATCACTTTTATGCCTGAAGCATTTGCTCAAGTAGAAGACCAAAGTAACAGTCGCTTCAGTATAAATCAAAGGATGAAAATTGATGACCAATTTAAACTTCTAGAATTAAAAGTTAGTCAGCAACAAAAAGACGCATGGTCAAATGATTTATTTGGTCAAGATAATTCAATCACAATGAAGCTGAACAATCTGCAAACAATTAGGCTATCTGAAGAGGAGCTAAAAAACAGTGGTTCTAATGATGGTCTTGAGGTTATTAGCTTTTAATAAGATCGTATACGCTTTGAGCGAAAAATTCAATCAAGTTTAAATGACTATAATAG
>JBCCNG010000642.1:0-2664 GCA_039025955.1 Cyanobacteria bacterium P01_C01_bin.72
AGTAAAAAAGTATTGTTTGCGATCTTCTAATCCCCAATCTTTAGTCCCACAAGAGGGTATTCCCATTTAGTAATGATGTACGCAGCTTAAGATTGAGAGTGAATCTAGCCAACCTTGATCTTGAGGTTTTTTCGATAGGATAGATCCAATAGCTCAATTACATCTTATGGATCGTTCACGTCGTTCAATACTCAAATGGTTGGCAGGTTTTACTACGGGAGTTTTGTTAGCCGATCAAGTTAATGCTCAAGCAGAAAACACAGATCGCCTCGGCAAACTACTACCTCAAAGGAAGTTAGGGCGCACAGGAGAAGCGGTAACGATGCTGGGAGCAGGAGGCTGGCATCTAGGAGCAATGAGTGAACGGGATGCTCAAGCAACAATTGAAATTGCTTTAGAGGCTGGAGTACGGTTTTTTGATACGGCGGAATCTTATCAGTCTGGAGGTAGTGAGAAGCGCCTTGGTAAATTGCTCATGCCGAAGTACCGCGACGTAGTTTATCTAATGACCAAAAGTACGGCGAGAAATGCTGCTGATGCCCGTCGTCATCTAGAAGGTTCTTTACGTCGCCTGAATACTGATTATTTGGATCTCTGGCAAGTTCATTCTTTGACTAGTCCTGGAGATGCAGACAACCGTGTCAGCAATGGGGTGTTCGAGGTGATGGCGGAAGCAAAAGCTTCAGGAAAAGTACGACATATTGGCTTGACAGGACACTATCAGCCCCAGGCGCTGCTGCGCGGGCTAGAATCAGATCTTTTTGATGTCTGTCAAATGCCTATAAATGTGGCTGACCCCAGTTATTCCAGCTTTATTAAACAGGTCATGCCCAAGCTAGTAGAAAAAAATATCGGTGTCCTAGCAATGAAAACTTTAGCAAATGGTGGCTTTTTTGGCGGTTCGGCTCATGCTCAACATGGAAATAACCCGAAGATTATTCCTGATCGCCTTAGTATTGCTGAGGCAATTAATTTTGCCTGGTCATTACCCATCAGTGTTTTAATTACGGGGACAGATAATCCCGCCCAAATGCAGGAGAAAATTGCTCTTGCCAACTCTTTTAGCATTATGGATGAAGCTCAACGCCAAGCTTTAATTGACCGAGTTGCCGATCTAGCTGGCAATACAGTGGAATTCTACAAGGCTTAAATTCTTGATTTGACTGGCTTGATTGCCAGAGAAAAAATCTTGAATATAGCCCTCATCCCTTATGCGGAGCGATATCCTTTAGAACATCCTTACGAGCAGATGCATTAGCTCGTTCTAATCTAATCTTGGACGGTTATAGTAATTTTAAGTAAGAATTGTAGCCATCGAGCTTGAATCAACTATCTACCTTTCGGGAGCGCAGCATTACATGCGGCTAACTATGCGTCTTTGTTTGCGCCTTCAAACGACGCGGGGTCTGCGCTCTACCTACTACCTACTACCTCGAATCCATAACTTAGAGGGCGCAAAAATTAATTAAAACGACTATATATTTCCTCATCCCTTATCCTTTATCCCTCATCCCTCCAATTAACCCAGTCTTGAGGCTTTAAGAACGTCTCGTATAGTTCAGCTTCAGGGGTATTAGGTTCAGGCTGATAGTTATATTGCCAGCGAACTAAAGGCGGTAGGGACATGAGAATCGATTCGGTACGCCCATTAGTTTGTAGACCAAAGATTGTGCCCCGATCATAAACCAGATTAAATTCTACATAACGTCCGCGACGATATAGCTGAAAGTTTCTTTCCCGCTCGCCATATTCTTTGTCTTTGCGTCGCTCAATAATTGGCAGATAAGCTGGCAAAAAGCTTTTACCAGAATCTTGAATGAAGCCAAAAATATCTGACCAGCTACGGTGTTCAACTTCCCCTAGCTTATTGCTATATTCTGCTGCCGCTTTATCAGCGTGAGGTCCTTTATATAGCTTGCCTGTACCATCTTGATAGTCGAAAAAGAGTCCCCCCACTCCTCTAGTTTCGTTACGGTGCTTGAGATAAAAATATTCGTCACACCAATATTTAAAAACGGGGTGATATTCAGGGTGGTGGCGATCGCAACTTGCTTTGTATGTCCGATGAAAATGAGCCGCGTCTTCGGCAAAAGGATAGTAGGGAGTTAAATCAGCACCGCCACCAAACCACCAGACAGGGCCCGCCTCAAAATAGCGATAGTTGAGATGAACCGTAGGAATGTAAGGACTACGAGGATGTAGCACCATTGATGTCCCTGTGGCATAAAAACCATGTCCTGCTGCTTCAGGACGCTGTTTGAGAATCGAAGGAGGCAACTGGCTGCCCCATACCTCAGAAAAATTTACTCCCCCCTGTTCTAAAATTTCTCCATCAGCTAGGATTCGCGATCGCCCGCCGCCGCCTTCTTCTCTCTGCCAACTATCTTCCTGAAACTTGCCACCACCATCGATATCCTCTAAACCACTACAAATTTCATCCTGTAGCTGCTTCATAAACTGACTAACTCTCTCTTTAGAGTCAGCAGGCGGCTTTGAAGGCTGGTTTTTGCTGGGACTAGTGTTGATGGCGGTCATAAAAAAATTTAAAAACTTTGATCGTAAAACTACTTCGTTTACCCTATCCTGATTCGGTGTAATCACACCAGCACTGAGATAAAGTCGCCGTCATATCTTTACGAATTCGCAAGGTTTCTTTACGAATAT
>JBCCNG010000643.1:0-2664 GCA_039025955.1 Cyanobacteria bacterium P01_C01_bin.72
CAAATGGGTCAGGCGGGACGACAGAGGGTTCTGAGAGACTACAATATTGACCAATTATGCGATCGCCTGATAGAAATTTATCAGCAAATTTGAGCATCATCGGACTAAGTTCAGTAAAATTTAATCCTAAATCCCCTATTTCTAATCCCTAAATAAACCATCCTATAAATTACACCTGCTCACCTATGTACGTAGTCGGCTATCCCAAATCAGGCAACACCTGGCTCTGTTTTCTTTTGGCTTATTGCCTCAACGCAGAATACGATGATGTTGATGCTCCTGGTGTTCATCCCAAAAATGAATATCAACGGCGCTATGTCAAGGGGGGTTTAGATCATCCTAGTTATCAAGATCAGGTAGGACAAATTCTCAAAACTCACTGTCAGGGGAAAGAATTAATTACCTCTTCTAAGCCATTAATCTACCTGATTCGCGATGGTCGGGATGTGATGGTTTCTTATTACTTCTTTAATCGCGCCTATTTTAATCCCCGAAATTTTTCCTTGGCGAAAAGATATCTGGTCAAAACTCGCAACTTAGTGCGCCAAAGTTTCCAAAGCAACGATAGTCAAGCTGATTTTTCGCTTTTTCTAAGACAACATACTGATGAGTGGGTATCCCACGTTACTACTTGGTTAGAGCATCAGCCTACTGCAGTAATTCGCTACGAAAGTTTAAAAGCAATTCCCGAACAAACCCTCAACGACGTGTTTACTAAATTGGGTGTAGCGGTTGCCCCAGAAGTGATTAAACAGGCATTAGAAATTTTTGACTTTAAACAATTAGCTCAACGTAAAGAGGGAGAAGAAGATCGTAGCTCATTCTTCCGCAAGGGTATTGTCGGCGATTGGCAAAATCATTTTTCGGCTGCGGATCTAGAGTTTTTCCAGTCTAAAGCCGCATCTGTTATGGAGCATGTAGGCTACGAGCTTTAGTTTTCTGATCTACTTATCTACCTACTATTAACGACTGCAATTACCAACTTTCTGACGGGCATATATGATATCTTGCGAAGAATACTTTTTATGGCTTGTTCAGAGCAAAGATAGTGAATCAGCTAGTTAGCGTTATTATTCCCACCTATAATCGAGCCGATTTGCTTGTTCGGGCGATCGCATCTATTGTGGCTCAATCATATCCCCATTGGGAAGTAATTGTCGTGGATGATGCCTCACAGGAAGATATTGCCCAAGCAGTTGAGCAGATAGATGATCAGCGAATACGTTATGTGCGTCATGCAGTAAATTTAGGTGGCTCAGAGGCTAGAAATACAGGCATTCGCAAGGCTCAGGGAGAATTTGTTGCCTTTATCGATTCTGATGATGTTTGGCTACCCCAGAAGCTGCAAAGACAGTTAGAAGCTCTGGAATCAACCCATAACGGAAAGGATCTGGTTTGCTACAGTAGGTTTCAATCGAGTCCCCAGGTATTTTACGCCCAATCAATCTTTCCCCATCGCGGGTAACAACCCCAAGAAGCTGTTGCGGATTATCTTTGGACAGCAGGAGGAGAAATGCTAACTAGCACTCTACTGGTTTCTCGCAGTTTGGCATCCAGAACTTTATTTAAACCTGGACTGGTTAAGCATCAAGATCTCGACTTTATGCTGCGACTGGAGCAACAGGGGGCGCAGTTTATTTTTGTCCCCGAAATCTTAGCTATTTGGCATAATGAGGTTCGGAGCGATCGCATTTCCCGCAACCGTAACTATCAAATTTCTCTAGACTGGCTTGATACGTGGCGAGAACAGCTGTCAGAGCGTGCAATTCAGGGTTTTATGCTCAAGGAAATTGTACCCAAGATGTTGCTTAACGAACATGATAAACCCAAGGCAGTTAAAATGCTGCTAGCGGGCGGTTGCGATCGCCTAATTCCTTTCCCGCGCTTTTTATTTTTAATGATTAGACAGGCTGTGCCGCGAAAATTTCAGCTATGGCTCAAAGCTTTATTTCAGCAGCTTAAATTATTAGCTAATTAGTTAAACATTCCCAGCAATATATAAAAGCAAGATATAAAAATAGCAATTAAATTATCTCGATGCAGATAAATTCACCTAACAACAGTACTATCAACATTGCCACACATCGTAATGATAAGGCAATTTACTTATTTTTGGGATTGGCACTTTGGTTTGTAAGTCCAATTTTAGGTATCTTTCTGCTGCTCTTTTTTGTCCATTTAAATCGTCAGTCAAAAAGTAAATTAAATCTGGCGATTTTGCTGACCGTAATTCTCACCATTACAGTTTTTGTCTCTTCTGTAGTAATTCGCGGTGACTTGGCAGTTTACGTGAGTAATTATGAGCTACTGGGCAGAAAAACAATTTGGGAAATTTCTGGAGGTGGGGGATACGAGTTTGTGATGTGGCTGTTTAGCTATCCGATCTACAAACTTACTGGCGGTTCTAGATATGCCTTTATTTTCTTTTGGTCACTAGCAATTAACTTAGTAACTTTTCTCGTAATTATTAAAGGTTTTTCGCCCCAAAAGTACGGCTTGTTGGCATTATTTATTGTTGCCACCCCTAACTTTATTGGCTATCAGGCATTCCTCCTCAGACAGTATATCGCTACAGTTATTTTCTTGGTGGCGATCCTCTGTACCCAGCGAAAAATTGTGATGTGGGCATTGTATGCCTTGAGCTTGTTTACCCATGTTGGCAAC
>JBCCNG010000644.1:0-2649 GCA_039025955.1 Cyanobacteria bacterium P01_C01_bin.72
GCTTTATTAGTAGTTGTTTCTTTTACAGTTGGAAACTCTGATCTTCTCATATAGCTCGAAGAGATACAATCTCTTTCTATTTCGATTCAAACGCTTTTTCTGTGGCTAGTGTGTTTACTTGCGGATAATAGGGAAAGACCTAGTAACCAAAAATATTGAGATTAGAAGAGTTGAGCGATAATTCCTCGTTACTCAGGTTTTGTAGAAATAATTTTGGTTTCGATAATTCCGTTTATCGGTACATAAAGCGATCGCCCAGCAACAGAATATCATGCTAGATTTTTGTAATTTATGGGTTAGCGACATGGCTTAAAGTATTGAAATTTCGTTAGTTTATTTTCAATATATGAGTTAAACGACAATATTTGAAGTATAAAAGTTTACTTTTGTTCTAAATAAAACTGATAGCGATCGCCTAACTGGGCTGGATTAAGGTTTTTTGTCCAGTATTCAACTAGGGCATGACCAAAAGCCCAGGCGTGGTTATCACCCAAAGCGTTATTTTCTAACAGCAAAGACCAAATTGAGCGCAGATCAAAACTACTAGCATCTGCATTGAGCAAACTATGTAGCTCGTATGCCATCTGAAGCTTTCCCAGCACCACAGGAGCTTGTTCAACGGGGATTTGTTCGGCTAAGACATAAGCCAAAGCAGTATTACCAGTAGTTATAGTCGAAATAAACTGCAAAATAGGACTTTTAAGCAGAGTGGTTAAACCCTGAGTTGTTGCCATCTGACGACTGTAGCGGTCAATAATTTTCCCTGCGGCATGACTACGGGCTTCTAAATCTCGCAGAAAGCGAGCAAGTCGTAATTGTTTACTCGGAGCGATCGCCTGAACTAGTTCAGTGGCTAAGGCGGCTGTATTCCAAGCTGAACGATTACTAGCAAGATCTGCGGTAACTATAGGTAAGACTAGTTCACAAATTTCTCCTAATTGTTCCGCCCGATAAATAGTCGCCTCACGAATTGATTTTTCTTTGGGCTGCATCCCGTCGCGCCAGTCATAGGGAGGATTCCACTCGCGGAGTGGACGCAAGCGATCTACTTGGGTGACTAGGCAGAGGGCGTTTAAGTCAGGTACGTCTTGTTTGAGGGTTTGCAGAAAGTCGAGATCCATTTGTAGTGCTGGATCTAGGGCGGGTGTTAGCAACAGCAGTAAGTCGGCGCTAGCGGCGTAGTCTAAGACCTGTTCTCGTAATTCAGGACGGTTTACCTGTTCATAGCCAGGGGTATCTAGCAGGTTTAATTTTTCCTGAGAGGGAGCTGTCCAGGTATAGCTTTTGAGCTGATCGGTACTGGGCAAGACATCGACTTCCGCTTGCTCGGCTTGAAATAAGGTATTGATCAGGCTGCTTTTTCCTGCCCCTGTCCGTCCTACCAGAATGATATTGACCGGCTTTTGCTCCACTTCTGCTGGGGATTCAACCGATTCTAAAATACTCCTCAGAGTTTTCGTTTGGACTATTGGTGGTGTGGGGTTGGCAGCAACATCAGGAATGGTAATTGTCTCATCTCCATATAGAGCGATCGCCTGCTGTGCCAGATTCCTTAGCGCCACCTCGCGCAATAATTGACCAAAATTGAGCAATAACTCTTGATTTGCCTGACTATTAAACTTTCTAGTTGCCTGTTTAGCAGCGGCAGCAGCGGGATTAAGCAGCCATTGCGACCAATTAAAAACTTGACCTAATTTTTTTGCCGATGGCTCTAGCTGACGATAAACCTCAAATGCTCCCACTACCTGTCCAATAGACACCCGATTTAGTACAGGGGATAGCTTTTGCATTACCCGATCCGTATCATCCACAGTACCGCGAATCAAACCATAAGCCTGGGGAAGATAAATATTGAGCAGAGGGCGCTTGACCTCTGGGTTGTAGGTATGGGCGATCGCTCCAACTAATTCTACACATCGCTGCCAGAAGGTTTGCCAATCTGACCATACTGGCTCATCTGTCTTGGTTTTGGCGATTACCTGTTCGAGAGCAGTGATAATCTGCTGTTCTTGAGCAGCAGCTAGGTTTAACTCCGAATTCTCGGAAAACTCTTCATTAATTGACTCCATTGCCTCTGTCATTTGCGCCAGAGGGGATCTTGTCCACTTAACCAGCAGCCAGCGCCAGAGTGCAAAAACCAGCACCACCACCCCCCAAATCCAGTTAATGCTCCAATCATGAATTTGTGAACCCGCCGCCACTAACAAGAAAATTATAATCGCGGCGATTGGCAATACGAGAACTACTATCTGCCAGGGTTTGATGTTGATCATGGTTAATCTGTATTTGCGCCGTTTTAATCCTAGCGAGGTTTTTATAAAAATTTAAAAGTATAGTTTAAATTTGAAGGAATGAATTAAACTCGAACCACACATGCAGCAAAAATGGGTCGCGGCTTGCACTTGTAGCATTGCGCGTAATGCGAAGCGATTTACGAAGCTATCCTTTAGGAATCTTTTAGGGCTTGTCCGAAAGACTGTGGACTTATGCGCTTTTGTACCCTCTGCCCTCTGCCTACATGCGCCTAAAGCCTTAATTCTAAAAACTAAACTCCCTCGCTGGGATTAAATTCCAAGTTTGACTATCGATTAGTTGTAATACTTGTTGATGATACGGCAGTAAATTGGGTCGATGCCCAACGCTAAGATA
>JBCCNG010000645.1:0-2649 GCA_039025955.1 Cyanobacteria bacterium P01_C01_bin.72
ACGCCATTCATATCTGGCATTCTTTGATCGGTAAGGAGTAGAGCGACGGTTTCGTTACGCACCTTTAGCTGTTCCAAAGCTTCAATTGCCGACTGACCAGAATTTGCGCGCACAATGCGAAAGCGATCGCCATATTGCTGTCTTAAATCGCGAGAAATTGCCCGTAGTACTTCCAAATCGTCATCTACAGTCAAAATAGTTGGTTTAGCCATGTTTGAGAAGTAAAGAATAAGGGATAAGGAATAGAAAGACGCAGTTGCTACTAATCTAGGTTAACTGTATGAACTACCTCCTTTACTTCGTCTAGACTGCGATGCAGATTAGCAGCAACAAAACCAGGCTGAGTTCTGACAGTTTTGAGAAACTCTTGAATTACTCTAATTAAGCCTTGCTGCTCTTCTGGCTTGACTCTAAAAAAAATAATTATGGTAATCAGACTATTATCTAAAGAAAGAGTTGTCATGATTCTATTGAAGTGTTACGACCAGCATAGAAACATTTGATACTCGAAGGCAATAACTGAAATGACCAAGGGTCAGAGAGTTAGCTCCGTGGTTTACGAAAGGCTTTGCCTTCATCTTCTGGCGCGGAGTAATCTCTGGCTTTTTCAAGATGTCAAACAGGTATTCAAACTTCTGTCTCGTCGCTCCTACTCTGCTATTTTAATCTTTTTCAGTAAATTTACTTATAAATCTAGCAGTATCAGATGCCTTACATGGTCGGCAAGGGAAATAGCTGACGTTTACTTTGATAATCAGTTCTTGATATCCAACGGCACGGTTCAGATGTTGTTACCCTAGTTTATAAAATACGCTTAATGTGGATTGGCTTCGTTCAAAAGTGGCTAGAAAGAAAAATATAAAACAATCAATAAAAAGCTTTTGATCTAAATTTACTGCTAAACTTCTGGGTCAATTATGAGACAAAGGGGAAATCTGTCGAGATCCAGCTAGTAATCTTAATGTAATTCAAGACAGACAAGAGTGGCCACGGGAGGTAATTTCTTACAATAGTCTGGTTACTTCCTGATCAGAAATATCTTGTTTGGCTGCAATAGAACAAAAATCAGCAAAAATGATACACGGAGAATTAGAAGTCTCAAGAAAATCAAATGATGAAGCGCATTATCGATTTACCAGACGAATTAGCCCAAAGTTTAGATGCTTATTTACAAGAACATCCAGAAGAAACTTTGTTTAGTCTCGTTAAGGAAGCTTTGGAAAATAAACTAACATCTTCAAAAATAAAACCGACATGGGAAGAAACCTTAGAACGAATTGAAGCACGAAGAAAAAAAATTCATGCGCGGACTGGCGGAAAAGCTTTTAAACCATCAGTTACAGAAATTATCCATCAAATGCGGGAAGAAAGGGACGAGCAATTAATGCAAGCGTGTTTACTTCAAGACGAAGAACAATAATGCCAAAAGTTATTTGTGTTGATGCTAACTTTATCGTGCGTTTGTTGTCCGATCCTCCTAATGCACTCTCCTGTAATAATTTGTGGCGACAATGGAAAAGTTCGGGTGATCGCATAATTGCTCCCACAATATTTTGCTATGAAGTTACCAATGTCTTCCATCGCATGAGTTTAGCAGGTCAAATATCATCAGAAGTAGCAAAACAATTGTTAGAAGAGGCTTTGAATTTGGGAATTATTTTGTATGGCGATCGCGCTTTGCATAAAAAGGCTTTAGCCTTAGCAAGAAGTCTTAATCTTCCCGCTGCTTACGATTCTCATTACCTCGCTCTATCAAAAAGATTTAATGCTGAATTTCATACTTCAGACAAAAAATTATTTAACAGCGTCAAAAATACAATTAGCTGGATTTATCTAGTTAAATAAAAGCGATCGCATGAAGAAGAATTAGCTTCACAGAAAAATATTTATTCTCAACGAAAACGATTTTCGGTATTCTGCCGTTAGAACGAAGGCAGAAGGTCAATGGTTCGGATCGGGATTTCGACCCCAACCGAACCAAGAAACCGTATAGACAATGGAGATTTGAACCTCAAAGGGAAAAGTTAGCCTGAGACTAGGATTGAGGTAATCCCTGTAGTTGAGTCGTCACGACTCTTAGTCTCAAATTGCGATCGCCACGAATGACGCTAAATTGTAGACCTTTGTTTAAACCACTACCTTCAACGATAGACTGTAGCTGGGCAGCATCATCAATGGGTTGACCATCGATAGCCGTAATCACATCCCCGAGACGTAAGCCTGCCGCTTCGGCGGGAGTATTCGGCAATACTCGCAAAACGAGAACTCCCGCTACTTCAGGAATAGTAAAAGGAGAGTTGGGATTACTATTGTTGCGCTGGGCTAATTCTGGGGTTAAAGTCCGCATTTGTACCCCAACATAAGGATGAGGCACTTGTCTTCCCGCAGCCAGAGTATTGGTTATGTCTCGTGCCTGATCGATGGGAATCGCAAAACCAATCCCGTTGGCATCAGGACGAATAGCGGTATTGATCCCAATTACTTCCCCGCGTTCATTTAATAGTGGCCCTCCAGAATTTCCAGGATTAATTGCCGCATCAGTTTGCAGAAAGTCAATTCGTTTATCGGGAATACCCACCTGAGCTGAAGAACGAGTCAGAGTACTAATAATACCCAAGGTTACAGTGTTGTTTAAACCCACAGGATTAC
>JBCCNG010000646.1:0-2648 GCA_039025955.1 Cyanobacteria bacterium P01_C01_bin.72
AAGTCATCTCGTTTTATGAGCGGCTGATCAATATTTGGCAAGGTAAGGAGGCTTGTTCCATGGTGGCACAGCAAATTCTGCAAAAGAAATATCCTTCTTTAGAATGGCTTCAGAAAAGAAAAGAAAATTTCGAGAATATATTATCTAATTGGAATTGAGATTTAAATTTCTCGCCTCAAAGCAAAATTTAGTTGTCAACCAAGTCTAAATCTGATCTGTTGCCGTCGATATGGTCAATCGCTTCATCCAAAAATAGCTTTGCTTCGTTACCACTAGTATTAACTGAGCCAAGGGAACTTCTAAGTTTGGTTGTAATTAAGATTAGTTTGCGGGCAATGATCTGAATTAATTTGGTGTCTTTTTTAACCTGAGCCGAGGCACTCTGATTGATTTGATTGATTTCACGCTCTAGTAGCTTATTGAGATTATTAACCTCTATCAAAATCTTGCCAGTGTTAGCCAGAGGCTGCTTAATTTGCTCTAGTTTTGACTTAGCCAAATTCACAGTATCCTTAACATGATTTAGCTGATGTAGCCCTGCTTCAATCATGTGGGACTGTTCTTTAATCATGGCTTTCGATAGAGATAAGCCGATGTGTAAAGCTAGATCTTGAAAGTTTTCAATTTCTTCTGGCTGCCAGTCTTTAAAATCGAAACATTGATGAGCCACCAGCAGACCATAAATTTTGCCGTTATCCTGATTAATTGGCGCGACTAAATTAGATTTGACACCTATCTTGGCTAAGTTTTCCACGTAGCAATCTGTCATGCCAGCTTCAAAAATATTGGGAATTGAACGAATACGTCCTTTTTGATACTGATCGATATAGCGATATTCAAAACAGGGATCTTTGATGACATTGCCTAAAATTGATGCCAGGGCAGGGTTGCTAGCTTCCGCGACAATTTCTCCCATGTTGTTATCTTGTAGCCCATAGACAACAACCCGATCGCAATTGATGATTGTTTGAGCCTCTAAAACTCCAGTTTGTAATACCTCTTGACTGCTACTGGCATGATGAATTTTTCGCGTTGCGGTAGTAATTAGCTGACGAGTTGCCTGAACATTTGCCACTTGAGATTTTAAGGCAGCATTGGCTTTTAGCTGGGTAAGCTGTTCAATTAGCCAGCTAGATACCTGAAGGACAAACTCAATCTCCGACTGTTGCCACTGGCGAGTTGTGGAACATTGGTGCATCACCAGCAGTCCATATAGGGAGTTGTCTTCCTGAACAATAGGCGTAACCATGTTCGCCTTGACATCAATTTTGTCTAGAGTTTCGATATGACAAGGGTTAATTCCTGACTTGTGAATATCATTAATCGCTCTAACTCTTCCCCTCGCATATTTTTCAATATAGCCTGATTCAAAGCAAGGATCTTTAATTGTTGTTCCTAAAGTCTGAGTGTATCCAGGAGTTACCGCTTCCGCCATGATTTTGCAGTAAGCATCGGGCTGCATACCATAGACTACAGCGCGATCGCATTTAAGGGCTTGATAGATTATTTTGACTCCAGCTTCGAGAATTGCGCTTTCTGTAGCGGCTGGGCGGAGATTCTGGAAAAGTTCGGTCAAATTATAATTGCTGCTTGCTGCCGAACCATTAGTCGAGATATCAGACAATGATAATGATGGTTGAATAGTCATAGAATTATTAATAAGTTCTAATTTTTTCCCCACCTCAGCAAGTAATATCCTCGACCTAGCTAGAGGAAATAAATATGGCTAAAAATGGGTGATATATTTGTTACTTCTATATTTATGTGTAACCACTGAAAATTTTAACGTATTCGGGTCAGAAAATCTTCCGTAGAAATAGAGTAAAACAGCAGAAAAACGCTCATAATTAGCTGTTTATTTGCAAAAAAAACTGAATTTATAAAACTATATCCGTAGTAATTAACTAAAACTATTTCGTCTTAACTTGTCACTAAAACCTGTGAGTAATTGACTAAATTTAGCAGGCTGTTCAAAATGAACATTATGTCCACTATGAGCGACAATCTCTAACTCTGCTAACCTACATTTATGAGCGATCGCCTGATTAATTCTGCTAAATTTTTGATCTAGCTCGCCAACTATTAACAGCAGGGGAATTGGGATCTGAGACAAGCTGCCCCAAAGAGATGGCTGCATCCCTAAGCCTATGTTGCGTAATGATTTTGCTAACTTATAAGGATCGTTATTTAACCTGCGGGCGATCGCTTGAGCAGCATTGGTATGTCTGACAAAAGAGGTAAATAGCGGATTGGCATACCACTGGTGAATAAAATCCACAAAATCTCCTGACTCTAACTGTTGCGCCAACTGTTCATCTTGGAAGCGACGGAGATCGCGCTCTGGCTGAGTTGCTAGCCCTGGAGATGCAGATTCAAGTACAGCTCCGTAAAAATACTGAGGAAAATAAGTGGCTAAATAGAGAGCAATTCTTCCCCCCATAGAGTAACCCACCAAAATGCCCTGCTCGATTTTCAGCTCTACGAGTAGGTTAATTATTGCTTCGGCTACTAGGGGCATTTGATAAGCATCATCCTGTGTCACCTCAGTTTGACCGTGACCAGGTAAATCTACCGCCAAACAGCAAAATTCGGGCAAGCTGGCGATCGCTTGTTCAAAATCCTTACAGTCGCCCATAAAAC
This sequence comes from Cyanobacteria bacterium P01_C01_bin.72, assembly GCA_039025955.1. GTDB lineage: Bacteria > Cyanobacteriota > Cyanobacteriia > Cyanobacteriales > Xenococcaceae > Waterburya. Next base: position 2,641 of record JBCCNG010000646.1, read on the forward strand.
CATGAAGC
>JBCCNG010000647.1:0-2648 GCA_039025955.1 Cyanobacteria bacterium P01_C01_bin.72
GAATTACTTAAGCTAATTCCCGTTAATAATCTGTTCTATCAGCCTTGGCGCGTCGTCTTAGTTTACTTATCCTGGGCAGTACGCTGCTTGCCATATTTAGCGATCGCTTTATTAGTCAATCATATTTTAAAACAAAATATTGGACGCTGGTTTTATAGCAAAACAACGGCAGCAGTTTTGTTAGTAATTTGTGTCCTGTCAAATGCTTTTGCCGAACAGGTTTTGCCGTTGGCTTTAAGTGAAACAATTATTGGCTATTCGCTGTTACTTTTCGGGATTGCTGTTTCTAAATACCTACCTGAAGGGAAGTTAATTAGCAGTTTGGGGGCATGTTCTTTTGGGATTTATCTAATTCACCCCGTAATTAAAAGGGCAATAGATATTCTGCTAGTAAAGTTTATTCCCCAGGTTACTCAAAGTATCTCTATCTCTTCGATGCTGACCTATACCACAGCCACTTTTGTAGTTAGCTGGTTGGTAGTTTATCTGCTGCGGCAAAACAAATATATTGCCCAATTAATTTAATACTGGCGCTTTTATCAAAACTATTAAGGAGAAACCAAAATGAAGCTTGCGATCGTCAGGAGAGAGCCAAAAGTTGCCTTGAGTATGGATGTTTATGCCGATAATTTAATTTCTGGTTTAAAAACCATACATCCTGATTGGGAAATAATTGAAGTTGCCCCGCAACCTTGGAGTAAAGATCTGGAAAATCTTTGGCATACAGGTAATCCACTCAAAAAATATGCCGAACGTTTCTATCACCATCCTCGTGCTGTAAACAAGATCGATGCCGACATTTTTCATATTATCGATCACACTAATGCTCATGTAGCCTACGGACTCAAAAAATTAGGTAAGCCAGTAGTAGTTACCTGTCATGATTTAGTACAGTACGTCTATCCTGAAATACTCAAAAATCAGTCTCGTTTTCCTGCTTTAAGTATGGCAATGTGGCAATATTCGGTTAAAGGAATCAAAGCTGCCGATGGGGCGATCGCTATTTCTAGCAATACCGCCAAAGATGTTACTAAATGGCTCAAGGTAAACTCTCAAAAAATAGCGGTTGTTCCTAATGGAGTCAATGCTAATTTTAAAGTTTTAGAGCCGCAAATAACTGCCGACTGGAAACAAAAACATCAGCAGTCTTCCGCCGAAATTTGTTTATTAAACGTTGGTTCAAATCACCAGCGCAAAAATATAGATACGGTGCTTCAGGTACTCAAGGCGATCGCCGAGCAAGATATTCCTGTACGTCTATGGAGTGTTGGTGATGGTTTTACTCCCCAGCAACAGCAATTCATTACTGCACATAATTTAGAGTCAAAGATAACTTTATTCACTCAGGCAAACCAACAGGAATTAATCCAATTTTATAACGCTGCCGATATATTACTCGCTCCTTCACTTTACGAAGGTTTTGGTTTAACTATCTTGGAAGCCATGGGCTGCGGTACTCCCGTAATTACTGCTAACGTTTCTTCTCTGCCTGAAGTGGCAGGAGATGCGGCTATTTTAGTTGAGCCCCTAGATATCAATGCCATGGTCAATGCCATTAAAAAAATTCATAGCAATGCCGCTTACCGCCAAAATCTAATTGATCGAGGCTTAGATCGGGTTAAAGAATTTAGCTGGCAAAAAACAGCAGCTCAAGCAGCAAGTTTCTATCAAAAAATTGTGGCAGAGAAAAGAAAGGTGATGTCCGATCTTTATCTCGAACAAATTAATGTCTTTTAGATAATTATTTAAAGTCAAATCAATTATTCAACTATCAATTAATCCTATGAAAATTCTATTATCTGCTTACTCCTGTGAACCAGGCAAAGGCTCAGAACGGGGTGTTGGTTGGAACATGGCAAAAGCGATCGCCAAGCATCATCAAGTTTGGGTATTTACGCGACCTGACGAAAGCAAAAAGGCGATCGAAGCAGAATTAGCCCAAAATCCAGACCCTAACCTCCATTTTGTCTATTTTACGCTTCCTTTTTGGCAAGATAGTCTCCGCTGGGGACAGTCTGGGGCAATGCAGCTTCACTATTATCTATGGCAAATTCAGGCATACTTTGTCGCCAGGAAAATGCACCGCGAAATTAATTTCGATCTGGCTCATCACGTTACTTTTGTCCGCTACTCCGTTCCCAGTCTGCTATCTCTATTACCGATTCCCTTTATTTGGGGTGCAGTTGGGGGGGGAGAGTCAGCACCCGCTAAGTTTTGGCAAGATTTTAATCTCAAAAATAGACTCTACGAATGGCTTCGGGCAGCATGGCGCGGGATTGGCGAAGTAGACCCTCTGACTCATCTAACTGCTAGAAACAGCACTATCGCCTACGCTACCACCAAAGAGACGGCAGCAAAGTTAACTAAGCTTGGTGCGTCTAACGTACAGCAAACTTCGGAAACTGGCATTTCTCAAGCAGAAATAGAGCAGTTAAGCCAATGTCCACCGCCATCAGGAGAACAGGTACGCTTTATCAACGTGGCGCGATTATTGCACTGGAAAGGAATTTACCTGGGTTTACGTGCCTTTGCCGCTGCCAATCTTACCGATGCTCAATACTGGGTTGTCGGTACAGGACCCGAAAGAGCCAAATTAGAGGCTTTAGCTCAAGAATTAAACATTGCTGACAGGGTCACGTTTTTCGGGC
>JBCCNG010000648.1:0-2644 GCA_039025955.1 Cyanobacteria bacterium P01_C01_bin.72
ACGAGATTGCACATCATCGGGGTTCAATTCCAGCAAAGTATTGAGAGCCTTGATACCCAGTTTGTTCCATTCGGGACGATAAGTACCCATCATGCCAACAATTTTCAAGGCTGCTTGATTGTCGGGATCTTGTGCTAAGACTTGTTGATAAGTTTCAAATGCTAATTCGATACGCCCGGCGCGATTGTAAGCAATGGCTAAACCTAGTTTGGCTTGTAAGGATTGGGGATTCCTTTTTAAAGCTTGTTTAAAGGCACTAATGGCATCATCTACCCATCCTTTTTTGAGCAGATTATAACCCCGTCGAGTTGCTCCAGATGACTGAGCTTGTACGGGGGCTATATTGTTCAAAGTTACTAATGCAATTGGAAAAGTAAAAACGAATAAATGAAAAGGTAATAAAGTAATGCCAAGAATAGTTTTGCTTTGTGTTTTTCTTGTTCGCCATAAATTAGCTTTATAGAACAAATTTAGTTTGTCATATCTTGCAGAATTATGAATATTAAAATCCTCCGCAATCTTGCCTGGGAATAAATTTCGGGGCTGATAGTCAAAGTCTGATAAATCCGATTGGGTAAGACTTTGAGTAGGTTTTAATCTACTTTGTCTGTAGCCTGAGAAAACGCAAGAAACCGCGTGTTCAAGACACTGCTGCAAGATATAAAGTTTGTGACTCATCGAGCAAATCTCCCCCTTGGGGTTACATCAAAATCTGATTTTACTCTCACACCGAAAACTGTTTCGTTAAATTCCTCTCTTCCCTGCACAGAAAAACCTAATCGTAGATTGGGAAGAACCTGAAAATCGTAATAAAGTTCGAGTACATCAAGTGTGTCTCCTTCACGCTCCTCCTCGTTAGATAAAGCTCGGCCATAAGCTAATCCCAATCGATCGTCAGCGGTAAATAAATCTAAGAAACTGAGTCCCAGAACGTATGTATCTGCACCTTCTCCCAAATCTCGATTTTCATAACGTCCGTATCGTCCAAAAAGACCAAGTTTCATCTTGGGAATAAACACTTCAGCATTCAAACCATATGCTTCTTCGCGATCGTCATCAAGAACTCCAAGCTCACCATTGCCGCGATCGATTTGAAAGCTTTCTGGAAAAGTATCGTCGTTACCGCCATCCCTATCAGTACTATAAGTACCGCGAATAATGGCATTACCATAACGAAGGCCAATTTCCCCAGCAAATCCATCCAAGCTAAATTCGCTCAAACTTTCAGAGGATGAAAAAACAGCAGCTTTAGCATCAATATTATCTGTAGCGCTCCAGTTTACTAACAATCCAGTACGAGAACCTATTCCTGTAGCAGCTAAGGCAGGATTAGTTTGAAATACTGGATTAAAAAACTGGCTGGCTCCATCTTTTGCAAAACTATTGCGATCAAAATAAGATGTTAAATCTAATTGGCCAACTGCAAATCGTAAATTGGGTACTGCCGGTATAGATGTTGCTAAATAAAGTTCGTTGATATTCAAACCTTCCCGTCGAGAATCATCAAAGGAGCTACCCTCACTTGTTAAATCTAAGGTTCCTGCAAATAACACATGAGAGGAGAGTGGATAGACTCCGGTAATTCTAGCTCGTGCTGAAGTATCATCTCCTTGAGTTACATAAACACCTTGCACCTCTAAAGAAGATTCTTTTAAAGGAGCACTGCTTCTTAAAGGTTTCAATTCATCGATGTTTTGTGGAGTTAGCTGTGCAGTAGTTGGGGAAAGTGCTGGTATTCGTTGTGTAGTTCCCAACTGTTGACTTTTAGTTAAGGGATTAGTAAAGGGAACTGATGGACGCATTCCTCCTTGAGAATTAAGCAATGTATTAAAAGTAGGTGTTGCAATTACAGAAACTGGCGGTTGCTTCATGCGGTAACCATCAAGCATCTGTTGAAATGTTGGTGCAGTGTTAGGAATGACTTTAGGGTATTCTTGAGAGTATTTAGTTCTGGAATTAAGTAGTTCGTTGAATGTGGGTGCATTATTTACATTCCGCCGCTGCTGTGGATTGGTACCTGGAAGTGGCGGTAAAGGAGCAATTTTAATTGGAGAATTCAAGTTTTGGTTAAAACTAGGTGCTATGGGAGAAGCAAATTCTTGGGTGCTACCGGGAGGTGCTGGTAATGGAAGAGCTTGAGCGTTTATTTGCTTGAGTTCATAAATCCCAATTTGAGGACCACCTATAGGTTTTTTTTGCCTTGTTATTTCTAGGTATTGCTCAATTACTCCTTTAGTTTTAACACTTATCTGTTCCTGGATAAAACTGTTTTCTAATTGCTTAATATTATTATCTAAGGGTAAATACTGTTCTACCTTTCGGATCGGTAAAGGGATATCAATATAAGAAACATTCGGTGGCGGGGGCATTTTTGGCAATCTTCGTTTTCTTCTGCCGCTGGGTATGGAAGAATCGGGTACCCTCAGTAAATCCCCTGAATATAAATTTTGATTATCTTGTCGCTGAGGCGATATCATTTGAGCTTGGGAGCGATCGCTTACACTTAAAGTCCATAAAGATATTGAAGCAGCACAAAACAGCGCTAACGGCTTTTGCTTACGGAACTCTTTTATCGAAATAAATTTCTCACATTCTAGTATTTTAGCCTTCATTACCCCAATTCATATATCAGTAGATGTTTACG
>JBCCNG010000649.1:0-2636 GCA_039025955.1 Cyanobacteria bacterium P01_C01_bin.72
GCTGCTAATCCAGTAAGCACTGCTAGAGGAAATTTTTTCTTGAAAAACTCCGAACCAGGTTTCTTCAGCATATTCAACGCCAACGAGATCAAATCCTTCATCCCATCTCGTTTGAATTGCTTCTTCTAAACCAGTCCAACTATCCACGCCATTGGATGCGCTGCGCTCCTGAGCATACTCAAATATGCTGACCCAAGAACCATCGGCATATTCGATGTTGGCTGTTGTTTGATTAACCGCTGATAATGATTTTTTTTAGCCGGCGGGAGAAAAACCAAGAATTCAGATTTCTAGAAATTTTGACCAGGAGTTAATGATCGATATGGTCTACAATAAACTTAAACAACGTTTTTGTTGTTTTAATCTAATTTCTAGTTCTCTTCAGCGTATATTTTTGCCTGAGGATATTTAATCCACAGTTATCAATTGTTTAATTAGCAAACAATGAGTGAAACGATTTTAGCAGTACGTAATTTGACCGCCAACGTAGACGGGACAGCGATCCTCAAAGGAGTCAACCTGGAAATTAAGGCGGGGGAAGTTCACGCCATCATGGGGCGCAATGGCTCAGGCAAAAGCACCCTGTCGAAAATTATTGCGGGGCATCCAGACTATGAGGTAACTGGTGGAGAGATTATCTATCAGGGAAAAAATATCATTGATTTAGAACCCAATGAAAGAGCTAATAGCGGTATCTTTTTGGCTTTTCAGTATCCTTTGGCAATTCCAGGAGTTAGCAATTTAGATTTTATGCGGGTGGCATATAACGCCAAGCGTAAATATCAGGGTTTAGAGGAAGTTGATACTTTTGACTTTGAGGACTTGATCGAAGAAAAGCTGGAGGTGGTGAAGATGAAGCCTAGCTTTTTAGAGCGTAGCCTCAACGAAGGTTTTTCTGGTGGCGAGAAAAAACGCAACGAAATTCTCCAAATGGCTTTGCTAGATCCGACTTTAACTATCCTCGATGAGATAGATTCTGGTTTAGATATTGATGCCCTAAGAATTGTTTCTGATGGGGTAAATCAGCTCAAGACTCCAGAGAAAGCTTATCTAGTGATCACTCACTATCAGCGCTTATTGGATTATATTGAGCCAGACTTTGTCCATGTGATGCAGGAGGGGAGAATTATCACCAGTGGTGGTAAGGAATTAGCTCTAGAGCTAGAATCACGGGGTTACGACTTCCTAGATGATAAACCCGCTGCGGAGGTAGGAGTATAATGGCGGTACAAATTCCTTTGACGACAATCTCTCAAGTCAATCAAGGTGCTGTAGTTGAAGATGTCTTTTTTACAGGTTTATTACAGCAGTGTCAGGTAGATCAGGCTGCCCCCGAATGGTTAAGAGATATTCGTCATCAGTCGAAAAACTGGCTCTCTCGCTTATCTGTACCTACCCGCAAAGATGAAGACTGGCGCTTTACCGATTTATCATCCTTGACGGCAGGTAATTTTGTCGTCTCTCAAAACTCCATCGAGATAGATCGCGTCCTGTCTCTACCCGAAACAGAAAATAGTTGTTTAGTATTTGTCAACGGAGTTTATAACGCCGAGTTATCCAACATACCTCCCTTGCCTCAAGGAGTCTACGTTGGCAATTTAGATAACTTACCAGCAGACTATGACGTAGCTAAATACTTTGCCCAACAGCCTGGTGCTGATGCTTTTACGGCTTTAAATACCGCAGGGGGTAAGGACGTGGCAGTAGTTTGGCTCAGTCGTAACGTGGTGTTAGAAACTCCAGTTCACTTGCTCTTTATTGCTGATGGAGAGGAAGTTGCTAGCTTTGCGCAACCTCGTACTTTAATCGTCGCCGAAACAGGTTCTAATATTTCTCTGCTCGAAGAATACACTGGTACAGGAGAATACTTTACCAATACGGTAACGGAAATCTTTATCAGTGATAATGCCAGAGTTAGCCACACTCGTATGCAGCAAGAATCAGACGCTAGCTATCATATTGGTAAGACCTCCGTATCTCAGCAGCGAGACAGTCACTACACCCTCAATGAAATTAACTTAGGGGCAAAACTATATCGTCACAATCCCGAAATGTGGCAGCAGGGAGAACAAACAGAAACAAATCTCTATGGTTTAACGGTAGCGACAGGAAAGCAAACCTCCGATACCCACAGCATCATTGCTTTAACTAAGCCATATGGTAGTACTAATCAACTCCATAAATGCATTATCAGCGATCGCGCTCACACGGTTTTCAACGGCAAGGTATTTGTTCCCAAAGAAGCCCAACAAACCGATGCCACCCAGCTAAATCGCAACTTAATGCTCTCTCCCAAAGCCAGGGTTGACACCAAACCAGAACTACAAATTACTGCCGATAACGTCAAATGCGCCCATGGAGCAACGGTAAGCCAGCTAGAAGCCGATGAGATCTTCTATCTACGTAGTCGGGGTTTGAGCGCCGCCGATGCCAACCAACTACTAATTGATGCTTTTGCAGCGGAAATTATTGATCGCCTGCCCCTAGAATCTCTCCGCAATCAGATTACCCAAACCATCGAACAGAAAGTAAAGCTTCCAAGCCACAATTAACATGACTTTTACTCCAGAGAAAACTTTAGGCGATCGCGTTAGAGATGACTTTGCGATCTTGCATCAACAAGTTAACGGCAGTCC
>JBCCNG010000650.1:0-2616 GCA_039025955.1 Cyanobacteria bacterium P01_C01_bin.72
TAGGAATAGCAGAAAGCGATCGCCTGGGAGGAACTTGTGTCAATCGCGGCTGTGTCCCCAAAAAGCTTATGGTCTATGCCTCCCATTTTCCCGCTGGGTTTGAAGAATCAGCGGGCTATGGCTGGGCAGTAGGGAAAAGTAGCTTTGATTGGCTGAAAATGATTACGGCGGTTAATGACGAAGTAGACCGTCTCAACGGTATCTATCAGCGCATGTTAGACAATTCTGAGGTAAAAATCTATCGTGGTCAAGGTAAATTTATTGATCCTCATACGATTGAAATTGGCACTCAAAAAGTAACTGCGGAGAAGATTTTGATTGCTGTGGGGGGGAAACCAGTTAAGCCAGATGACATTCCTGGAGTAGAACATGCAATCACTTCTAGAGAAATATTCAATCTGAAAGAACAGCCCAAGCGGATAGTGATCATTGGTGGTGGCTATATTGGGGTAGAGTTTGCCTGTATTCTCAACGGCTTAGGAACGGAAGTAACTATGGTGATTCGCGGCGATAAAATTTTACGGGGTTTTGATGATGATATCCGCAGCGAAATCCAAGAAGGTATGGAGAGGCACGGTATTCGTATTTTGACTAACAAGCCAGAACTTTCTATTGTGAAGCAAGATCATGGCTTAGAAATTACTATTCCCACCAATGACGGTGGTGAAGAGATTATTGTCGCTGATGCTGCTAGTTTAGCCGCCACAGGCAGAGCGCCTGATTTAGTAGATCTGGGTTTAGAAAACACAGGAGTAGAAATTGTCAACGGTGCTGTAGCGGTAGACGAATATAGTCAAACTGCCGAAGCGCATATTTACGCTGTAGGTGACTGTACTGACAAAATCAACTTAACTCCAGTGGCGATTAATGAGGGTCGTGCCTTTGCGGATACTCATTTTGGTGGTAAGTCGCGACAGATGTCTTATGAAAATATTCCTACTGCTGTCTTTAGTACTCCAGAAGCAGCTACTGTGGGCTTAACCGAAGCTGAAGCCAAAGAAAAGTATGGTGATCTGGTTAAGGTTTATCGTAGTAAATTCCGACCCATGTACTATACCATTCCTGGAAAGCAGGAAAAAACCTTGATGAAGCTAATTGTCAATACCCAAACCGATCAAGTGTTAGGAGCGCATATGGTTGGAGACAGCGCTGCGGAAATTATTCAGGGTGTAGCGATCGCCGTTAAGATGAAGGCAACTAAGGCTGATTTTGATGCTACTGTGGGTATTCATCCTAGTTCGGCAGAAGAATTTGTCACGATGCGATAGGTATAATGACTGTTTTGTGTCAGAGTAATCTGTTGGGTGTGTTTCTCATAAAAATCTACGGATTAAGATCTATTTTCTAGAGAGAAATGCACCATTAACTCTACTCAACCCTCACTCAGAAAAGAGAACGACCGATGGACAAATTGGTTATGGCTAACTTCTTCACCCTCAAACCAACAGACTAAGAATGGAAAGTCGAATATACCAAACGATTTCTCAAAGAATTTGTCCCATAACCTCAAAAACCATAAATTATGATTAATGATTATCGAGCTTTGAGAATCTATGAGTGATTATCAACTAAAAAACCTAGAGCGTATTACCTTTAGTCCCAGCATCATGGCAGGTCAGGCTTGTATTCGGGGAATGCGTATTCCTGTATCTTTAATTGTCAATTTGGTAGCTAACGGTAAGCCTTTTGCAGAGATTTTGTCTGAATACCCAGACTTAGAACTAGATGATGTTAAGCAATCTCTACAGTATGCAGCATTACTAACAAGGGAAACTGTTTACCCTTTTCCTACCACTGCTTAGATAAAATGGATGAAAATGAGATTTATAGCCGACATGGGCATTTCTCTACGTACCGTTGAATGGTTACGTCAACTCGGTCACGATGTCGTTCATCTCAGGGACAGAGGATTGCAAAAGCTACCAGATGATGAAATTCTCGCTTTAGCCCTTGTCGAACAGCGCATTATCTTAACTATAGATTTGGACTTTGCTCAATTGCTAGCCATAAGCAAGCAAACCCTACCTAGTGTAATTCTTTTTCGGTTGGGGAATGAAAACTATGATGAGATTAACCAACGGTTAACTGAAGTTTTGCATAATTGTTCACAGGATTTGGAAACAGGAGCAATCGTCTCTGTAAATAACGAAACTTTTCGAGTTAGAAAACTACCGATATAAAAACGGGCGATCTTCTTGCTGAAGAATACGAATGTCAAATAATATAACTAAATTAGAAAACGTAAAACCATTCATAAAATTTACGAAAGTGCTTTCTTTAGATGTATCCAATATTGAGATTCAAGCAGCAATAGTTTCTGGGATATTTACTGTTATAAGTGCATTGATTGCAGCGTTGGCTGCTGCAATAGTGGGGCAAACCATAGCTAACAGGCGTAAGTTAGAAGAGAAACTTGAGAGGGAGCATCCCATTTCGGCAAATAAATATATCTACCTAACGGAAAATCATTGGTTACAGTATCCAATACATTATGTTTCTTCCAAAACGGGATGCTCCCAATGAAGTAAGGTCTGGCTGTAAATCAGTAGTGCGACACAAGACCTTCGCCAAATCAAAGAGTAGAATCGGACGAAGAAATAGGGTGTATAGCCCCTA
>JBCCNG010000651.1:0-2612 GCA_039025955.1 Cyanobacteria bacterium P01_C01_bin.72
CTACCAAATGTACTAGGATTCAATTTTCAGGGCAATTTGTTGACTTTAATGATAGCCACTTTCTTTATGGTAGGAGCATCGATCGCCATCGCTCAACTAATCAAATTAATCTTCAAGCAAAATAGCCGCTACATAATTGGCTGGTGAGATCAATTATTAAAAGTCACTACTATATTACTACTGACAGGCTGCGGGTAAATCATATTTAAAGTCTGCTACGGGAACAAAATCATAGCCAAAACCAGAACTAGTCCCCGCCTTAACTCTAACTAACCTTACCTTACCCGCACGATCTCCTGTGGGCAGAAAGGTAATCTCTCCTGATGCTCCATCGGCAGCAAAATTTGGTTCTAATAAAGCTTGCTGAATACCTTCTCTGGTTGCTGACTGCTTAATTGCTGTTCCTAATGCCATCGTTGCGTCATAAGCTAAGGCGGAACGCCAGTTGACTTTACCTCCCCAGAGATTTGTTGCCAGTTCCACAAAGCCGCTATCGGTATTTTCCGTATCCCAGGGAACAACCAGCACCATGTCAATTACGTTCTTTTGCCCAAGCTGGAGAGTACGGGGTTTATATAGACTATCTCCTCCCAATAGAGGTAGTTCACCCTCGTTCATCTGGGCGATTAAAAAAGTTTTATCGAGGGTTTCCAAGGCATTTATCCCCGAGGAGTTAGGAAAAAAGATTAAGGCTTTTGCTTCTTCCTGCTTGATTTTGCTTAGGGCGTTGACAATATTAAAGTTAGGCTGACTAAAGTTAAACTCGACAACAATCTCACCGTCTTGCTCCTCCATACTGCTTTTAAATACATCTCGTAAAGAAGTACTGTAGCTACTAGCAGAATTAAACAAAACTGCCACTTGAGTAACATTCATCTTGTCGGTTAGATAAGTCGCTAAAGCATTCCCTGACATACAGTCACTGGATACGGTACGAAAAACATAGCTGCCCACGTTAGAGAGTGCCACAGAGCTACTAGTAGGAGAAATCATGACTAATCCCTCCTTCTGGTATACCTGAGCTGCTTCCAGGCTAACATTACTAGAAAAATGACCTATAACTCCCAAAATTTCAGGATCTTGGCTAAATACTGCGGCTAATTCCTGAGCTACTTCGGGATTATTGCGATCGTTAGCGATAATTAGCTTGACTGGCTTACCGTTAATACCGCCACTGCTGTTGATCAGAAACTGTGCTTGAGCAGCACCCCGCAGAATTTCTTGCGCTACATTGACTTCTGCGTCACCTGGAACTGGAACAGCAATACTATAGACAGGTTGATCAGCAATACGAGCATTACTCAGGTAGATTAAAGTCTCAGGATCGTTACGCTTTTGTTCTAGGGTACTTTCCCACAGGGATATTGCCTGGTCATAGTTACCGCTACTATAGGCATCCGCAGCAGCCTGCTTTTGGGTACTAGAATTTAACCCCAGCAAAATTTCTTCCCCTTCACTAATCTGATCTGCTAGCTCACCTTGAGACAGATCAAGTTCCGGACTTTCTTGAACTGTAGTCTGGGATAGACAGCTAATACCCAGTAAACTTAAGCCAACTAGCAGCAGAAAAATAACTGGTTTTTGTGCCATGACTCATCGCCCAACGTACTGATATTAATTGTTCATTATTATTGATTAGCGCCGGAATTTCCAATTAGAAGCTGCTGATTTAAGCTGTCTGCTACTGATATTGCTGACTTAACCTTGATCGCAGTTGCGGTAAACTCAGGCTTTGGTCGAATTCGGAGCAAAAAGTAACCTTTTGTATCCTGGGGTGGCAGAATATATTCTGTCTCGGTGATTATGCACCAGCTTAGAGGCAGACTAGAGCGGTCATAGAGGGTAAAGTAAATATCAAACTGCTCGATAATTTCGGGTGCAGTTTTGATTAGGAGAGTTTGTTGCGGATCTAGATAGCTATAGGCAAAATGAGTATCGGGTGCGCCAACAGGCAGGTATTCTTGCTTTACAAATGATTCAGGCAGATAGTTACGCAGCTTGAGAATTGTATAGATATAGTAGTGCAGGCTAGAGTAAAACCAGTTTTTACTTTTAATTAGCTCATAGTAATAATCATTAATATCCTGCGGCACATTATAAGCTTCGACAAACAACTCTCCGTCTACCTTGATCTGGGGATAGTTAATTGTCTCAGTACGATTATAATAACGAATCCCTAGAGAATACTTACCCGAAGGAAGTTTCAGCTCTTCCCAAGTAGCCCTTGATACCGTTTCTGAAGTGAGGCTGGCAACGGTTTTATATCCAGGAAAACTATACACCGCCGCAATCCAAGAACGAGCCGACTGATCGGCAATTTCCGTATTAATGGCGATTGCCTGGTCAACTTTAAACGGACCTAAAGTACCGATAATCGCATGGGTATTCCAGCGGGGCCCTTTAGTCATCATCACGGGCAAAATCAGCGGCGCACTAATCATTTTTGCCGATAATACTCGCCACTGCCGCGCCTTACTTTTATTCAGCGCTAGATAGATGTTAAATAAAATACCAATCGCCAGTTTAACAACTTTATTAAATAGCCAAGATAATAACGACAAGGGAATTGACCACAGTAACCAGATTTGCTCCATAATTCTCCAGGCGATCGC
>JBCCNG010000652.1:0-2605 GCA_039025955.1 Cyanobacteria bacterium P01_C01_bin.72
GAGAGAATTGCCCAGCTTCAGGGGGCGTGTAGTTGACCAAAACTATTTTTCCTTAAATCACCACCAATGATCATCATCATTTGGCATTACTTCTGTACAGACAAGGCATGCCCTGTCTCTAACTTAATTCCCTCCGAAACCTGACAATTTATGACGCGGATTGTAACTACTAGCCTGCATCAATTTCTCATAATATTCCCGCTCAGTCTGACTTAAATCCTTGGGAGTGACAATCTTCAATTTCACCATCAAATCACTACGCTGACTGGCCGATTTGTACCAGCCTTTACCTTTCAGCCGTAAAGATTGACCTGAATCTACTCCTGCGGGAATTTTCAGCTCTACTTTACCGTCAGGAGTTGGCACAGTAATTTCTGCTCCCAAGACTGCTTCTTCTGGAGTGATTGGTATTTCCGCCTGTAAATTATCCCCTTGAAATTTAAACAGAGGATGCGGCTGAAGTTGAATATTAAGATATAGATCTCCTCGCTGTCCCGAAAGAGAGCTACGCTGTCCTTTACCCTTAATTCGGAGACGACTTCCAGACTTTGCCCCAGCAGGAATTCTTACTTTGACCGTTTCATTCCCCAGAAGAAACTGCTTTTGTGTGCCATTAAAAGCTTCGGGAAAAGAGAGAGTAAGAGAGGCTTCACTATTTTGAGCCGGTGAATTTCCATAGCTAGTACCTCTGGAAGAAGCACCATATCCTCTTGTGCTTCGTGTCGCACCGCGACCCAACATTTCGTTGATAAATTCTTCAAACGTGCCATACTGACCAAAATCAAACCCACCAAAGTCCACATTGACCCCAGGATTGCCTGTTCTCGGCGCTGCGCCTCCCTGACCCATTTGTGACCAATATTGACCATACTGGTCGTATTTACGTCGTTTTTCAGGGTCTGACAAGACTTCTTGAGCTTCGTTTACTTCCTTAAAACGGGCTTCTGCCTTTTTATCTCCTGGATTAAGGTCGGGATGATATTTTCGGGCTAGTTTACGATAAGCTCGCTTAATTTCATCAGCTCCAGCATTTTTTTTGATGCCGAGTACCTGGTAATAATCTTTAAAATCGTTGGCTGGCATAGGTTATAACTGATATGCTTCAACTCAGAAATTGGGTGATTATTTTTCAGAATAACCACAAGTATTGTTGTTTGTAAATTTACATTTTATATTTTAGCGACTATCTCTATAAATCCTCCTCTTAACTCATCCCTTATCCTTCATTCTTGATAATTTCTGCTTGCCAAAGATTGAGCAGATTATTAACGGTTTTTTCCCAAGTGTATTGTGACGCGATTTTTTGAGCGGCTGTGCCCATAGATATTCGTAGATCGCTATTTAAGATCAAGCTGGTTAATTTAGTCAGGAAATCTGATTGATCTTGCGGTTGATATAGCCAGCCAGATTTGCCATCAACAATCGTGTCGATTACTCCTCCTGCACGGGGGGCGATCGCCGGAATTCCTGCTGCTGCTGCTTCAATTATGGTTAAGCCTCTAGTTTCTTTCTCGGAGTTGGTAATGAAAATATCGCCATAGCTCAATAATTCTGGTACGGCTGAAGGAGGAATTCTTCCTAAGAGATAAACCTCTGGAGTTAGCTGTTTTAGTTGAGTTTCTATTTCTTCAATCAATGTGCCGTCTCCCGCGATAATGATTGCCAGACGTGCAACAATTTCTGATGGGAGTTGAGCTAAAGATTCTAGGGTAAAATTCCAGCCTTTATCGGGAGTTAAGCGTCCAATAAAGATCAGCTTGATTTTATTTTGTAGCTTGGGTAAATTGTGGCGATCGCTAAATAAAGAATTTGTCTCAGCAGTGGCTTGAAACTGTTCGGCATCGTAACCTAATAGTTCAGCCTGTATCGTGTTCTTAATACCTAGCTGCTGGATTTTATGGGCAGTAACTGAACTAGAAACTAAGGTTGCATCATAGGCATTATAAATTTTGACAAAGATTAAGCCCAGCACTTTTTTGACTAGCCGATTCAGCCCCAACGGTAGCTGTAAATAATCATCTAGATATTCCAGATAATTAGTATGAAACCAGGTAACACAAGGAATATGATGCTGTTGAGCATATTTAACTCCTGGTAGCTTGAGCAGACATAGCCCTAATCTTTCAGCTTCATCAACGTGAATTATATCTGGCTGAAACTGTTCTAGTCGCTGGTTGATAATTTGGTTGGACTGAGGCGTTAAATCCCGTTCAAAATCTAGAGCGATCGCTTTACTGCTGGGTAAGCTAATTATTTCTACTCCAGGCAAGATATTGCCCATGTAGTCTTGATAATTGGGGTATATCTGAGCTAAATGGCTATAGTCGGGACAGAATACAATCGTCTGGTGTCCTAAACGACTAAGCTGCTCTAATCGCTTAAATACGGCAATTGTCACCCCATCAACTACAGGAAAAAAGCTGGAACAGATAAGCGCTACTTTCATTATTTGATGTTGCTAATTTAACGTATGACGTATACTGTGTCTCTATTTATAGCTATCAGTTATCAGCTATCAGCTATCAGCTTTTTGTAATTACCTACGATTTGAAGATTTTCACAAACCAATCTCCAAACTCCACAAGTCTAAGGGAAACTCATCATC
>JBCCNG010000653.1:0-2589 GCA_039025955.1 Cyanobacteria bacterium P01_C01_bin.72
GGCCACAGATAATTGCGATCGCCATGCTTCTCCTTCCAAAACTTCTTTATCTAACAAATTTTGAGCCAGCGAAATCAACAGCTGGTGATTTTCTCTAAGAATTGCCAATGCCGCTTGATGGGCTGCTTCAATAACTCTCTGTACCTCGCGATCAATTTCTTCGGCTAGTTGAGGACTGACCTGACGGCGAGGGTTAGTAATGCTTTCTAAGTATTGCTGCTGCACTTTCTCAAAGGCTATGGGTCCCAGGCGATCGCTCATACCGTAGAGAGTAACGTATCGTTCTGCTAAGTCGGTGGCTTTTTGAATATCGTCGCTCGCACCAGTAGACACCTTCCTAAAAATTAATTCTTCTGCTGCCCTGCCTCCTAGCAAAGTAGCAATGCGTCCCCTAACTTCATCTTCGATAATTAGAAAGCGGTCTTCTTCGGGTAGCTGGAGAGTATAGCCTAATGCACCGATACCTCTTGGTACGATGGAAATTTTCTCAATCTTATCCGTCCCAGGCATTAAATAACCGACGATCGCATGACCGACTTCGTGATGTGCCACAGTTCTCTTTTCAGTTTCGTTAAGTACCCGCGATTTTTTTTCTAGTCCAGTTAAAATTCTTTCAGTAGCTTCATTAAAATCTGCCATTACTACCGCAGAGCGATTGTGGCGGGCAGCCAGTAAAGCAGCTTCATTAATTAAATTAGCTAAATCTGCCCCCGCAAAACCAGGAGTACGGGCAGCTAATTTATCCAAATCCACATCCGAACTGATTGAGACATTTCTGGCATGAACTTCCAAAATTGCCAATCTGCCAGACTTGTCGGGGCGATCAACGACAATTTGACGGTCAAAACGACCAGGGCGTAATAGGGCAGGATCGAGGACTTCAGGACGGTTGGTAGCAGCCAGTAGTATTACTCCTGCGTTGGGTTCAAAACCATCCATCTCTGCTAGCAACTGATTGAGAGTTTGTTCTCGTTCGTCATTACCTCCCATAAACGCTCCCGCAGCAGCACGAGACTTACCTAAAGCATCAAGTTCATCAATAAAGACAATGGCAGGGGCTTGTTTTTTGGCACGGTCGAATAAATCTCGTACTCTAGATGCTCCAACACCAACAAACATTTCGATAAATTCAGAGCCAGAAATGTTGAAAAACGGAACTTTAGCTTCTCCTGCGATCGCTTTTGCCAGTAAAGTTTTACCCGTACCAGGAGGTCCTACTAATAAAACGCCTTTAGGTATTTTTGCCCCCAAGAGGGAATATTTAACCTGGTGCTGTAGAAAATCAACAATTTCATATAGTTCTGCTTTGGCTTCGTCAACTCCCGCCACATCATCAAAGGTAACGTCCATTGTTCCTTCGGAATAAATTCGAGCATTACTCTGACCGATGCCAAAAGGATTTGTTCCAGTCCCTCCTGACTGACCTCTAGCAAATATAAAACTACCGAGATTGATAATCAACCAAAAGAAAAACAGGAGTTGAAACCAGCCCCAGATCCCGTAACCACTACTCGATGGTGTCGCCGAAAATTCTACCTGATGCTGATGTAATAATTTCGGCAACTCCGTATCTTGTTCGACGATAACAGTTTTAAAAGTTCTTTCTGAGTCATCACCAATTCCTTGGGATTTGAGAACATATTCAATATGACTAGAGCCAATTGTCACTTGCTCTATGCGATCGCTTTCTAGCAAATTGATAAATTTACTATAAGGTTGAACTTCGTTAGCAGGAGTAGTTGGCAAAAATAAGCTAAATAAAATTAAAAAGATCGCTGTTACAATCATGCTCCATCTGAATGGACTCGATTTCGGTACTTGTTCGCGTTTTTTTTGGGGCATAATACTCTCTCCTAAATGCAGTTATTTCCTACTAACCACCAACTAATTTCCTCACAGTCTTTCTAGACAATAGGTCACAAACCTCACGATCCGATACTTGGGTAAAATCTTCATACCAAAAACTAACTGCGCCCATTGCTCTGGGCGTTGACAAACAAATGAGATCGTCTACTTGATATTCCCGCGTGGAAATCGCCTGCCAAGACGCAACAGGAATAGCAACAATAATTTCTATTGGCTGGTGAGTACTTAATGCCCTAACCGCAGCTTGCATAGTCAGACCAGTCGCCATACCATCATCGACGATAATTACAGTACGATCAGAAATCGCCAGCATCGGAAGATAATGACGATAACAAGTTTCACGCCATCTTATTTCCGCTTTTTGTCTGGCGGCGATCGCCTGGATTTCTGACTGTTTGACTCCATAACTCTTAGTCAGATCGCGATCAATCATGGTAATATGACTACTGTAGTTAGGAAACAAAGCATCTTTAGCGACTGCCCCCATTGCGGTTTCTGGACTATTAGGCAAGCCTATTTTTCTAACCAAACAGACATCTAAGGGAAGATTCAATTTCCTAGCTACTTCATAAGCAACAGGTACACCACCGCGAGGTAATGCCAGCACAATCGTATCTGGGTTATTGGTGTAAGCAGTAAGCTGTTGAGCTAATTGTTTTCCTGCATCGCGTCGGTTAGTGAAAACTGCATTCATCTCGTTTATTTACCTTTGTCTCTTGCTAA
>JBCCNG010000654.1:0-2581 GCA_039025955.1 Cyanobacteria bacterium P01_C01_bin.72
CGTCCAAATAGTATCGACAACGGCGATCGCAACTCCTCCCATTGCCGCAATATCGCTAATATTTACCATCACCGCACACCAACCCGCAAACCAGGGATCTTCTTTTACCAATACATCCCACATTCCTTCTGCTGCTAAAAGTAAATAACCATCACCGTCGGGAATTGCAGCACAATCATCTCCAACGGCGATCGCACTATTATTTAAGTTTAAAAGTCGGCTGGCGATTTGAATATCTTGCTTGTGAACTATACCAAGCGATTTTCTGAGATTGACTGTTAATTTTTCGAGATTAATTTCTTGGTGATCGTTCATAAATATCTGAAATAATTATCATAAAAAAACAAAATAATCTAGACATTGTTTTTCAATTAACTGACTATAAAAATTACAAATCTGTCAGATCGATAATTCCATCGAAATCATATTGAATTAACATTTCCTTAATTGCTTGAGCGATATGCTCTTGAGCAACGGGAATTTGGGCGATCGCTCGTTCGATTGCTTCTCCATCTACTGCCAAAGCAGCTTGATTAATTTCAGTAATTAGACTGGTGGATAATACGGCTAAATCTTGTTGAGAAATAGTTTTGTGATCGTTAGTAATTGGTTTGAATATTTCTGATTTATTTTGATAGATAAATTCAACTTGTAGATGTTGGCTTAACTTATCAAAAATAACTTGTTCAGTAAAAGGTTTGGCAACAAAATCATCGCAGCCCGCATCAAGAACCTTCTCCCGTTGTTCTTCAAAAGCCGATGCCGTAATGGCAATAATTACTGTTTTTCGCGACTGGGATAGTTTTTTGATTTGTTTTGTCGCCTCATAACCGTTCATCACTGGCATTCTCATATCCATCCAAATTAAGTCTGGCTGCCATTCCTGCCATAAAGCAATCGCATCTTTGCCATTGTTGGCGGTACGAGTTGGAAAACCTACTGATTCTAGCAACTTAACTAAGATTTCTCTATTGGTTTGCCGATCGTCTACTATGGCAATACGATAGTCTGCTTGTCCTGCTTTTAGTTGTTTGACCTTGCTAGTAGGGAATAACAATTCATGATCAGAATCATCAGCTAAGTCAACCACAATATCAAAAGCAAATACAGAACCTTCTCCCACAATGCTAGTGACTTGAATTTCTCCTCCCATTAGCCGCACAAATTCATTACAAATAGCCAATCCTAAACCAGTGCCTTCTTGGGATTTAATGCCGCTAGAGGTTTGAATGAATGGCGAAAAAAGATTTTTTATTTCTGCTTCGGCGATGCCTTTCCCCGTATCAATGACTTCAAAACACAACTTAGCTTTTCCACTAGCTCGTACCACAGAGGGACAAGTAAATACCTTCACTTCTACCCCTCCAGACCGAGTAAACTTAATCCCATTGCTCAGGAAATTAATCAGCAATTGACGTAATTTGCGCGAGTCGCTGACTACATATTGAGGTAAATTATCTTCTAAGCTAAATTTAAACCAGAGATCTTTAGCTTGAGCTCTGACTTGAAACATGGCTCTGATAGTATCCAATAGCCGATGAAGATCTAGAGGTTCGTTGTTTAATACTAGTTTCCCCGCTTCAATCTTAGACATTTCCAGAACATCATTAATCAAGTTCAATAGATGTTCGCCACTACGGTTGATAATATCCAAAGACTCTTGTTGTTGTCTGGTAATACTTTCATCCCGCGACATTAACTGAGAAAAACCCAAGATTGCATTTAAAGGAGTTCGCAATTCATGGCTCATATTGGCTAAGAATAGACTTTTGGAATGATTTGCTGCTTCTGCTTCTTGGGCTTTTAATTTCAATTGTTGGCGAGAAAAATACAGCTGCCTTGACAGCCAATTAACTCCAATCAATAATCCAACCGCAGAAATTAATCCCACCACCACAATGGCACTGGCTAATTTCCGAGCGGGGGAAAAAGCTTCTTGTTGAGTAATTTCTACTAATAAGGCAATATCCTGTTCGTTAAGCCAGTGATACACCCCTAAAACGGGATTGTCTAGATAGTTATGATAAGTTCCTCTGCCGTTCATCCCAGCCATAGCAGCATCGATTGCAGGACTATCAAGTTCTAGATTAGCTGCGGTAATATTGTCCGATTTGCCAGCAATAAAGCTGTTTTTATTTCCTAAAGAGCCAACGATATAACTTTCACCACTAGTTCCTAAACCCGTTCTTTCTCTAACAATAATATCGATGCGTTCTAGATCTAAATCTACTAAGATCATGCCTGAACGATTTGATAAAGCCTTGGCTAAGGTAATAGCTGGTTTTTTATATATGGGGGATATATAGAATATGGGAGCAAAGTTGGCATCTACTTCCATACTTTCAATGTAGGTCATATTGGCTAATATTTCATATTCTCCTTCTCGCTGCTTGTTAGTAGAGAAAACAATTTTATTGCTGTGGTCTAAGATGTATATTTCTCTGAGGTTTGGCTTAATTTGGTTGACTCTAGTAAAGTAGAAATCGAGCAGTTTGTATGCTTCTCGTTTTTGTGATTCACTAGCTGAATTTAGCAATATATCTAAATTGAAGAGAATGTCTGGCATCTGAGTAGTTTGCAG
>JBCCNG010000655.1:0-2577 GCA_039025955.1 Cyanobacteria bacterium P01_C01_bin.72
CACCAAACAGATTATCCCTGACTTTGAGCAGGATAGCGCTTAAAATCCCTATTATTTAAACTTATTTGGGCTTGGCACTGCCGAGCCTTTTTTGTTGCTCGCTGAAAATACTTAAAAATAGCGGGAGCATGTATTTAATTAAACTAAACTAATTTTTGCCTTAGAACCTAGAGCAGTTTTCTCAATCTCAGGAATCTTAATGAAGTATTTTTGATTAAGATTAACCCCATTGTCATCTACAGTAGCTCATGAAATAATTAGGTTTGGCAGAATAAGTCTTGTTAGTTGGTGATCGCCCTAACACAATTAGCTGTCATAATTGAGTTACTTTTATATGTGGTAACATGTCCGCCACCAAGCCTACTAGAGAATATAAGTCTATGATCTCTGCCACTACTAAAGCACCTAGTCTCGAACTATCTCAAGTTAATCAGCAGTTGGAAAATGCCGAAGCTTCCCATCTAGTAGAGTGGAGTGCCGAAACTTTTGGAGATGGCTTGGTCATGAGTACTAGCTTTGGTATCCAAGCAGCAGTCATGCTCCATTTGGTAACGAAAGTTGTTCCAAAAATTCCAGTAATTTGGGTAGATACGGGTTATCTACCTCTAGAAACTTACCAGTTTGCCGAAAAATTAATTAAAAGATTAGAACTCAATCTTCAGGTGTATCAATCACCAATATCTCCCGCCCGTATGGAAGCAATTCACGGTAAACTTTGGGAGCAGGATGATGTAGATGCCTTCAATCAATATGATCAAATCCGTAAAGTCGAACCAATGCAGCGGGCTTTGCGGGAACTACAGGCTACGGCTTGGCTAGCTGGACTGAGGCGTAACCAAACCAATCATCGTCAGGGTTTGAGCCGAATCGATCGCCAAAATGAACTATACAAAATTTATCCAATCTTAGATTGGAATGCCAAAGATATTTATCAGTATCTTACAGCCTACGATCTACCCTACCATCCATATTTCGATAAGGGCTATGTATCTGTTGGCGACTGGCATTCCAGCCGCCCTTTTACTGCTGATGATAATAATGCTAGAGATACTCGCTTCCGTGGTTTAAAACAGGAATGTGGTTTGCATCTACCACAGACTTCAGGGGAAGAAGAAAGCTTAAATTCTAGCAGTCTTTAAATATAGATGTATTGTTTTATTGTTTAAATGTTAATATCGACGATCAACACTTTCTTTTCCCAATGGAATGAATCAGAATTCAAATCATGTCAAAAAAGGCATCATCTAATTCGTAACCAAATAGTTGCGCCATGGATTTCAAACGCGATCGCTCGGGAATTCCCTGCTCTTGTAACCAGTCTGAGAGCACAAAAATTTTGTTCATCACAAAAATCTCTAGCGCCTCTGGATTAAACATGATTCCTTCGGTACGATTAAACTGATGGGGCACAAGCATAGCGGTATAGCGGGCTAATTCTCCTGATTTCCAGTCTAAAAGAAAGGGTAGCCAAGGATAAACCGCATCGAGACGGACAAACCATAGTCTAATTTCGGGAATCTCTGATAGCTCACGAGGATCGCTCTCCTCCCGCTCAAACTGGATTTTAAACTGTAGCTGCTGTTCATAGTCAGCAATCTGTTGCTCTAGCAAAGGAGCAAGCTTGGATTTTACCTCTGATAGATTCAAAGTGGCGATCTCTTGATAGTCTAAGGCTATATTAATAGTCACAATTAATATTACAAAAATATTGTAAAAATAGAGTTCAAGTTAGCTGGGATGCGCTAGAATCCACCTTACTATTATTATTCTAGTTATTATCATAGACACCTAAGTGAAATTTAAGTTAAACTGGTAATGACTATGTGTAAGTTCGAGTGAGATTATTCTCCTTTATGAAAACCTCAGAGACAAGCCCTAAACCCATAAAGTCTCTCGATGATGCTTTAGCGCGTTGCCAAGAATTAGGTATGCGTGTGAGTCGTCAGCGTCGTTATGTTTTGGAGTTATTATGGTCAAACGAAAATCATCTCTCCGCCAGAGAGATTTATGACTTGCTCAACCAAGAGGGTAAAGAAATCGGTCATACATCGGTCTACCAAAATCTTGAGGCGCTTTCCGCCAGTGGCGTAATTGAATGTTTAGAACGTTCTGACGGTAGACTATACGGCAACATAAGCGATCCCCATAGTCATATTAACTGCTTGGATACAAACCAGATTATCGATTTGCAAATTGAACTGCCAGAATCTCTAATCAAGCAGATTGAAGCACAAACTGGAGTTTCTATCGTTGATTATCGAATTGACTTCTTTGGCTACAAGGATTCAGCTAAGGTCAAGTAAGGTAGTTTTGACGAAGAAAAACGCCAAAATCTCAAGCATGTTTGGCGTTGGTGATTTGATACATAGCATATTTGCATAGCTTATACTTAAGAATATAATGTTTCTGTTCGTAGCTTTGAGCGCAGCTCGTAATTGAAGCAAAGCGTCGGGTTTTCTTTCTGCAAGGACATTCGCCCCGCACGATTGGTGGAATTTCGTTTGATGCGGCTCTTTATCTGGAAAATTTCAAAAAAACTTGTAAATTGCCGCAATCATTGGCTAATTGTGCTTGTTC
>JBCCNG010000656.1:0-2571 GCA_039025955.1 Cyanobacteria bacterium P01_C01_bin.72
GTTTTCTGAGTTTTCTTAAAAGCTAAGAGCTAAAAGCTGAAAGCTGTTAGAAATCAAACTGGGAAATTATACGAGGCGGAAAAATTCTAGAAAAATTTTAAATTAGGGGTTGACTGGGCGATCTCCGTAAAAATCTGTCTTATTTGCTCTTGCGGGAACATAGTTGGTCTGCCTCTTCCCTTTTCGCCTCTGCCTAAATCTCCTCTAGTTACTTCTCCCGTCTCTTCTGCCGTTTGTGTTGCTTCGGAAACTATCTCAATATCTTCCTGAACTTCCATGTAAATTACAGTACCGTCTTCTAGTTCAATAGGAGTTAGCTTTTTCATGTTCTGTGGATGGCTGATGTACAAATACTGTTTCGGGTATAATACCTGAAATCGCCGAAGAAACTCTCAGCCGATGAATAGAGATGCATTAGTTGTAGGCATTAATCATTATCAGGACGATAACCTACGTAATTTAAACGCTCCCGCAACTGATGCCGAGGGTATTGCCCTTATTTTGGAAGAGTATGGCGAGTTTGAGGTGTGGCGACTCCCAGAAGCGATTGATACTGATACTCATAAACCTTTTGTTGCCAAAACTAAAAACCTGTCTCTAACTCAATTAAAGAAGGCTTTAGTAAAGCTATTCAAACCAGAAGGCAGACAAATTCCTGACACGGCGCTATTTTATTTTTCGGGTCATGGACTGAGGCAAAACTTAGGTATTCAAGAGGGCTTTCTCTGTACCAGTGATGCAATTCCCGAACGAGAATTTAACGGTTTATCGCTGCAATGGCTACGTCGTCTGCTGCAAGAGAGTCCTATTAAACAGCAGATAGTTTGGTTGGATTGTTGTCACAGTGGGGAAATACTTAATTTTGAGGAAGCAGACCCAGGAGAGCAAGGGCAAGCTAGGGATCGCTGTTTTATTGCTGCATCTAGGGAATTTGAGTCATCTTATGAAGATTTAAGCAGTGACTACAGCGTTTTAACTAAAGTTCTCTTAGATGGATTAGATCCAAGTCGCCGTCCGCAACAGTGGATTACCAACTACAGCTTAATTGAATATATCAATCAGAATTTACGCCAGGAAAATCAAAGACCAGTATTTACCAACTTTGGTTCAACGATAAATCTGACTCGCACTTTTGATATTCTAGACACAGTTGCCAAAGGAATTGATAGCCAAGATATTTGTCCCTATAAAGGATTGGAATACTTCGATTGCAATAAACGCGATCCTGAATACTTCTACGGTAGAGAAAAGCTAACGGATAAACTGCTAGATCGAATCAGACAAAATAACTTTCTGGCTATTCTTGGTGCATCAGGAAGTGGTAAATCATCAGTACTGCGGGCAGGATTATTACATCAACTTCAGTTAGGCAGAAAGCTAGCTGGTTCGTCAAATTGGCAGATTAAAATTATGCTGCCAGGAGAGCATCCCCTCCAGAATTTAGCTCTTGCTTGGCTTCAACCTAATTTATCCAGTGTTGCCAGAGCCAAACAGTTACAGGATATCAAATCTTTACTCAAACAAGGTAGTGCAGGATTAACAGCCTTGGTGGAAGCTGATACAGTTCAGCAAATCATTCTCGTTATCGATCAATTTGAGGAAGCATTTACCCTTTGTCAAGACACAGCAGAAAGAGAAAACTTCTTTCAATGTCTTCTAGAAACCTTGGCGCAAACAGATGGCAAACTTCGCCTTGTTCTGGCAATGCGAATCGATTTCTTTGGCAAATGTTTTGAGCGAGAATACAGTGACTTGGGGAATAAAATTCAAGCCAAAGACAACTTTATTGCTATTCCGCCCATGAAACCAGAGGAATTAGCACAAGCAATCAATAAGCCAGCCAAAAAAGTAAACTTAGCCATCGAATCAGGTTTAACTGAGACAATCTTGCGCGATATAAAAAACTCCCCAGCGAGTCTACCATTATTGCAGGATACTTTAACCGAACTCTGGAAAAGAAGAGAAGACAATCAGTTAAAACTTAGTGCCTATTCCCAAATGGGAGGCATTGGGGGAACCCTCAATCAAAGAGCTACAGAAGTTTATCGTCGTCTAAACCCTGAAGAACAAAATGCCGCAAAACATATCTTTCTTTCCTTAACCACCTTGGGAGAAGGCACAGAAGACACCCGCCGAAGAGTTATCAAACAAGACTTAATTACCGCCAAACACAGTTCAGATTTAATTGATACAACTATCCAAAAACTGGCTGATGCCAAGCTAATTGTCACCAGAGATAAAGTAGAGCCAAACTTAGAAATTGGCAAACAGGTGGAGATTGATGTTGCCCACGAAACCCTAATTAGAAATTGGCTGTTGCTACGCCAATGGCTCGAAGAATGTCGCGACCAACTAAGACAAAAACGTAAGATTGAAAACGCCGCCCACGAATGGCAGGCATTAGGCAAAAAGACAGATGATTTATTGTCTAAAAAAAGGTTAAAAGAAGCAAAGGCATTTCAAACTGAGCAACAAGAAAAATATCCGCTCTCTAAATTAGCGACATATTTTATTGCCCAAAGTAATAAGTATCAAAGACAAGAAAGAATAAAAAATTTAGGGCTGTTTCTA
>JBCCNG010000657.1:0-2562 GCA_039025955.1 Cyanobacteria bacterium P01_C01_bin.72
CAGGCTGGAGTTGAGATTATCACCATCATCGACACCATAAACGATTGATAAATCTTCGCCTCTGATACTGTCGAATCCATCCGTACCAATTACTTCACTAAAATTACCAACGGTCATCCGCTTGAACCTCCTCAATTAAAAATAAAACAGTCTGTTGAGATGTCACAATATAGAAAAATAAATTAAGCAATTCAGAAATTAAGACAAAATTAAAGTTTAAAGTCGAAAAATTGGCAAAAATAGTAAATAATATCTTATGAACAACATTTTTGAAACTCTACCGTAGTAAAGAAAATTTGTTGGCTACTAGATACAACTAACAAAATCAACCTTGTTCTCAACAGCCGATCGCGTCACAATAGAAAAAGAAGTATTTATACTTAGTAATTTTTCCAAGTCAGAAAATGTTAGCACAGCCAGAAACTACCACAACCAAATCCCTCAATTTTGATTGCGACATTGCTATTGTCGGTGGTGGCATTGTGGGAACGACTCTAGCAGCAGCGTTAAAAGATTCAGGCTTAAAGATTATTTTAATAGAAGCGCGATCGCCAGAAGTATCGCGACAAAAAACTCAGGCTTACGCTTTTTCGCCTTTATCCAGCCGTATTTATGAAGGTATTGGCATCTGGAAAAATATATTTCCCCATATCGGCAAGTATCAGCATATCAGTCTCAGTGATGCCGATTACCATAAGCAGGTTAGCTTCCAAAAGCAAGATTTACCAGGGGAACATTTAGGCTTTGTAGCGCAGCACAACATTGTAATTACGGCTCTACACAAGTATCTGGATAATTGCTCCAACGTTAGCTGGCTTTGCCCTGGAGAAGTCGTGAACGTGACGACAGAAAAAGATATTTCGACCGTTGCCGTAAAACTAGACGGCAAAGAGCGTTTAGTCAAAACTAAGCTGGTAATTGGGGCTGATGGCGCTCGCTCGCCTATTCGGAGTTTGGCAGGAATCAAAACTCGTGGCTGGAAATATTGGCAATCTTGTGTCGCCTTTACTATCAAGCATTCTGCTCCTGAAAACAACACCGCTTTTGAACGTTTTTGGTCTAGTGGTCCGATGGGAGTTTTACCCCTACCAGGAAATCGCTGTCAGATTGTCTGGACAAACCCCCATGCTGATGCCAAAGCACTAGCAGAATTAGATGAATCAGCTTTCTTGAAGCAGCTACAAAACTATATACCTGATACCTTTGGCAAAGTTGAGCTGACCACCCCACGGGCGGTATTTCCCGTTCAATTAATGCAGTGTGATCGCTATATTAAGCCTCGGCTTGCTCTGATTGGCGACGCGGCTCACTGTTGTCATCCCGTCGGCGGACAGGGTTTAAATATGGGTATCCGTGATGCTGCTAGTTTGGCGCAAATATTACAGGCGGCTCATCAACAAGGGCAGGATATCGGGACTCTAAAAGTCCTCAAACGCTACGAAAGCTGGCGTAAAATAGAAAATCTTGCCATCCTTGGCTTTACCGATTTACTTGATCGCCTATTCTCTAATAGCTGGTTGCCAGTCGTCGCGGTACGTCGTTTGGGACTATGGATTATGAGCTATGTCAAGCCGCTAAAAATATTTGCTTTGAAATTAATGACAGGCTTGTTGGGTAGAAGACCCAAATTGGCTCAAAGATAATCATTGAATGCATTTAACATTGAGCATTTAACATTTAACATTTATCCTTCGTTTGGGTAAGGAACGTCTACAAATGGTTATTTTTGCCAAATACGGCGGTTTAGGTTTAAATCTTCGACAATGCCAATCATTAACTGTAAATCTAGGAAATATTCTTTTAGTGGCGCAAAAGACATCATGCTCTTGAATAGCTTCGGTTCAAAAAGATTGTGGCGGTAGGGAATGGCAATGTAGAGAAAGCCATCAATAAAAGATAAATATACTTTACGTCCCGCTTTCTGATTAAATTCTACGAGACGACTCATCAAATTAGTCGAGAGCAGATAGCGTGATTCAATTTGACTATCGCCATAAACTCGAAATAAACGCTCAAATTCAGGATCTTCCAATTTAATTATCTCTCCGCGCCAACTATTCACCAGCGGAATATGATGCTTCAGGTCATTGGGCATAACGAAAGTACGACTCAGAAAATTCTTGGCAAACTTTGCTTCAAAGAACAAACCGTGAAACAAAGTAGACCTACTACGATATACTTCTTTGCCACATTCATCTAAGTGACCACCCTTTCTATTTTCGGCAATGATCTCCGCAAAGAAAATATCAGTGTCGCCAATTGTGCCATAAACACAATCTTCCTGTTCTAAATAATCAGGTTCTTTGAGTTCGTTGCGCAAAATTTGACTACGAGTCAGGGCTATTATGGTTTGGCGCTTATTTTCAATGAATAGATGAGCCGCATAATTTAGCCAGTCTTGATCGCCAATAAAATCGACAATCTGCTCAATAATGTTGCGCTTAAAACCAATTTTATAGGTATGAATGCAGCCACGGCAAAAAATGACCCAGACAGGAAAGGGAATTGCAAGACAGAGAAGATAAAGCGCAACAAAGTCATCATTTCTTCTCCAGTTAGATA
>JBCCNG010000658.1:0-2552 GCA_039025955.1 Cyanobacteria bacterium P01_C01_bin.72
ACATGCGGCAAATATGCGAAGCGGCTTGCACTACATGCGGCGAACTAAGCGCCTTTGTAACATTGAGTGTATCCACGAGGGCAATAGCCCTCAAGCGCATTGCGCGTGATGCGAAGCAAATCCTTTAGTGCTTGTCCGAAAGACTGTGGACTCAGCGCCTTTGTGCACGTATGTGCTGCGATGATAGCTGATAGCTAGGGCGAAGCCTATTATGATCGCTCGTTCCCTAGTCTGAGATCAAGATAAACCAAAATAAAGGCGATCGCCAATAAAACGGTAGCAGCAGCAGCAGCGTAGCCAAACTCAAAACGAGCAAATGCTTGTTCGTAGATGTAATAAACTAGCAAATTAGTTGCATTTAAAGGGCCTCCGCCAGTAATTATATATACCTGTTCAAAACTGCGGAGGGTAAAGATCGCCGTGGTTAAAACGGCAAAAATCAATGTAGGAGTCAACCCTGGTAGGGTAATATACCAAAACTTTGCCCAGTCGTTTGCCCCATCCAATTCTGCCGCCTCATAACGAGACTGGGGAATTACTTGTAGTCCCGCCAGAAAAACGACCAAGTTAAAGCCCAACTGTTTCCAACTGCTGAGTAAGATTAATACAGGCATTGCCCAAAAGGTGCTGCTTAACCAGGATATTGGCTCTAAACCCATCGCCAGCAGCAAATCGTTAACTCTACCATCAGTTTGAAATAGCCAGCGCCAAGCCAATCCTACCGCTACTAGAGAAGTAATTGAGGGGATAAAATAAGCAGTACGTAATACTCCCCGTAGAACAAGCGATCGATTGAGCAACACGGCTAATCCTAGCGGGATCACAATTGTCGGTATAACCGTCGCTACGGTGAAATAAACAGTGTTGCCAATTACCTGCCAAAAATCAGCATCGGTCATTAGTCTTTGGTAGTTGCTCAATCCTACCCATTTAGTTCCTGTGATCGTAAAACTACCTGTAGTGAAGCTTAAATATAATAAATAAACGATGGGATAAAATAAAAAAATTCCCAGTACTAGTAATGCGGGAGCGAGAAATATTCCTGCGGCAGTCAGATCGCGATCAAGCCAGACTGAAATAGGATTAAATTTAGACATGATATTTTGACATATAGTCGTTTCAATTAATTGTGACTCCAAAGTAGCCAATCTAAATCAGCTTGTTTCGCTTTTTCATATTTGAGGTTAGCTATTGGTTGTGCTTTGTATCTGCTCATCAATCAAAGTAATCTTTGAAAATAGCAAACTTAAGAGGCGTTGTTGCATAAATAAAGAAAAGGCGAAAGGAATTATAAATTAAGGAAGAAATTGAATTATGAAGCAACAATGTAACTTTCGGGCTTGCATAGTTGAATCATTCGATTAAGAGCAGCACACTGCAAAAACAATTCCACAGCTTGATTATCGAATTGACGAGAAGACAAACTACCACCGAAAATGCATTTGAGTCTAAACATCGTAGTTTCAGCGATTGAACGGCGATGATAACCGCTTTCTCTTTTCCATTTTTTACGACCCATTTGACGGATAGCCCTTAAGTTCTCATCCCGTGCCAACCGAGGTGCTTGACAGTTACCATGTTGTTGAATCTTGGCATTTTTACGCGGCGGAATTACTGCTTTAGCTTCTTTTCGCTCTATCTGTTCATAACAACTTTTAGTGTCATATGCACCATCGGTAGATACTTGTGAAATTTGGTCTTCCACTCTATCCAGGATGTCGCCTAAAACTTGAGAGTCGTGATAGTCATTCGTGGTTGCTACTGCGCTAATTATTTCTCCTGTCGTTTCATCTATACCCAAGTGCAGTTTTCGCCATGTCCTTCTTTTAGAAATTCCATGTTGTCTAGTTTTCCATTCTCCCTCTCCGTACACTTTTACCCCTGTTGAATCTATGACTAAATGACGTGCGGACTCTTTCTTTTTGACTGGCAGCTTAATTTTAAGCCTACCCAAGCGTCTTGATACAGTGCTGTGGTCTGGTACGGGTAAATTAATCTGCATTAATTCAAACACCGATTCAACGAATCCTTGAGCTTGTCTTCCCGCTAAACTAAAAATACTTTTGATTGTACTCATCGTCGCGATCGCTATATCGTTATAAGTGTTTGATGCCCCACGTTTTCCTGTCTTCTCCACTATTAGCCACTCTTCAATGCGATGCCGAATGGCATCTGACCTTCCCAAAGGGAATGCACGGGAACATACGTTCCGCTCTGCTGAAAGCCAAAACGTAATGCTTCCTCTGTGTTTTAGTCCTGCGTTATACTCAGACCAGTTGCGAATGCGGTATTGATTCTTCATCGATAGATTTTGGTTGTGGTTAACTTTAATCTATCATTCTCAAGTTTCTCCCCTTCGCAACTTTTATTTGTGCAACAACGCCATTATTCATTGCTAATTAGCTTACGGGGAAGATCGTTAAAGAAAGAGCGATCGCCATTTTCTTTCTCAAGAATAGTTGCTAAAATGCGATCGCCTTCAGGCAAAAACTCTGGATACTTGCATTTACGTAAAATTCTCAATCAACCCCAGGTAGATGTGCGTAAATACA
>JBCCNG010000659.1:0-2543 GCA_039025955.1 Cyanobacteria bacterium P01_C01_bin.72
TAGTTGAGAACTATAGTTTACAACCAAGATTTTTTGATTTTCAGCTAGCGTTGATGCTCCACAAACCGCTAATCTTTTTCACTCAATCTTTAGGGCCTTTTGCACAGCCAGAAAATCGTCGTATTCTAGCTCAAGTTTTCCAGCAGTCCCCTCTAATTTTGTTGCGCGATCGCCGTTCTCTAGCTCATATTGAAGAACTGTTATCTCAACCAGACAAAGCATCTGTCGTTGCGGATGCCGCTTTTGCCCTGGCGAACTCTGAGGCTTTAGAAGCAGCTAAACATAAACAGGAAGATTACAAAGTAACTAAAATTGCTATTTCTGTTAGGGATTGGCAGTATTTTCAGACGATAGATCCAGCTTTAGGAATTAAAAATTATATTCAATCTTTGGTTGCTTTAACAAGCCATTTAGTTACTAAATATCAGGCTGATATTACCTATATTTCCTCTTGCCAAGGGATTAAGGAATACTGGAAAGATGACTCGGAATTTGCCCTAAAAATAGTTGAGCAATTACCAGAACAGATTAGCGATCGCGTCACGGTTAATCGCGACTTTAATTCTCCTGAGAAAATTGCCCAAATAATTAGTAATCACGACTTAGTTATTGCCACCAGGCTGCATATGGCAATCTTATCTTTGGGGGCAGGAGTTCCTGTATTTCCCATTGCTTATGAATTTAAAACTCAGTCTTTATTCACAAAACTTGGATGTGAACAATGGATGGTGGATATTGAAACAATAGAAGCAGCTTCTTTAATCGAGAAAGTTGATAGTTATATCGCCGCCATGCCGCAGATTCGTGACCAACTATTTGCCGCTATCCAACAAGAACGAACAAGCGCCTGGGAATCTAGTAATCTAGTGCAGCAGGCTTATCAACAGTGGCAAGAAAGTCAAGTAAGTGGATAAGTATAGTCGTTTTAGTAAAGAGTAGGGAGTAAGAAAATTATTCAAAATAAATGACTACAATTCTATAGAAAAGAAGATGCGAATTGCTTTTTTTGTTGATCAGTTTCCTAGTTTATCGGAGACTTTTATTTTAAATCAGATTACGGGGCTAATCGATCGCGGTCATGAAGTCGATATTTATTGCGATCGCTCAGGCAACAGGACTAAAATGCACCCAGAGGTAGAGCAGTATCAGCTTTTGAGCCGCACCTACTGTAATCCAATTCCCCGTAACCCTCTCTTGCTTTGGATCAAGGGCATCGGTTTATTACTTGCCAACTTTTTCCGCGCCCCCCAGACTATCATCCGAACTCTCAATTACGGGCGCTTTAACCCTGAAAAATATGGCGAACCAGGAGAATTTTTTAAGCCACTTTACCTAACTTTACCCTGTTTAGAGCGATCGCCCTACGATATTATTCACTGTCACTATGGTCGTAATGGTCTTAAAGCCTGTCTTTTAAAAGATTTGGGCATAATCACGGGCAAGATAGTCGTTGTCTTCCACGGTAATGATATTTCCCGCTACCTTCGGCTTCACGGCGAGGATGTTTATAACTATCTGTGGCAACGAGCCGATTTGCTAATGCCCATCAGTCAACACTGGCGCAATAAGTTAATCAGTTTGGGCTGTGAACCCAGCAAAATAATGGTGCATCATATGGGTATTGACTGTAATAAGTTTGTCCCTAGCAGCAACAAGATCGAAAAGCCCCAGCCTCTAATTCTTAGCGTTGCCCGTCTGGTGGAAAAAAAAGGCTTAACTTACGGTATTGAAGCGGTGGCGCAGCTAATCAAACAGCAGACTGAATCTTCTGCTCAGGTGAAATACTGTATTGTCGGTGATGGTATTTTGCGATCGCAATTAGAGTCACAGATTGCCAAATTACAGACAGGAGAACAGATTGAGCTTTTAGGCTGGCGTGAACAGTCAGAACTTCAGCAGCTCATTGCCCAAGCCGATATTTTGCTTGCCCCTAGTGTCACCAGCAGCAATGGAGATAGTGAGGGGATTCCTGTCTCGTTGATGGAAGCCATGGCGCAGTCAATTCCTGTAGTTAGTACTTATCACAGCGGGATTAGTGAGTTAGTCGAGGATGGAGTAGCGGGATACCTTGTACCAGAGAGAGATACTGCCGCTTTAGCCCTCAAGTTAGAGCATTTACTAACAGAACCTCATCGACGACAGCAAATGGGTCAGGCGGGACGACAGAGGGTTCTGAGAGACTACAATATTGACCAATTATGCGATCGCCTGATAGAAATTTATCAGCAAATTTGAGCTTCGTCTAATCAAGTTTGGTAGTGCTGCAATAGACACAATCCTGAGCAAGATCGCTGTAGTATGTTATTTTAGCCACCAATAAAAAACTTTTATTCATCTCCAGAAATCCGACAAATCCTATGTAGGTAAGTGAGATATATTGATCAGACTCAAATGTAAATGTAAAATCTTATTTCCAATTCCCAATCCCCAAAATAAACATATCTCATATTCAATTACACTTACCCACCTATGTACGTAGTCGGCTATCCCAAATCAGGCAACACCTGGCTCTGTTTTCTTTTGGCTTATTGCCTCAACGCAGA
>JBCCNG010000660.1:0-2540 GCA_039025955.1 Cyanobacteria bacterium P01_C01_bin.72
AGAGCTATTTTGGGGGCGGTAGCCGCATTAGTTTATGCAACCTTGGGGGGGGCAGATGTCGCCTTAACTGAAGCTTTAGTTGGCACGATGTTGGCGACGACACTTTATGTTGTTACCGTTCGTTCTTCTCTAGTAATGCGTTTAGGGGTATTAAATCGCCAGGAAATAGAACAAACAGACTGCTTTGCCGAATTCTTGAGCAGTCTCAAGCGAGGAATTGCGCAACACCATTTACGGCTAGAAATAGTTGACTACGATGATTCACAGGCTCTAACCACAGCCTTGATGAGTCAAGAAGTTCATGCTATCTGTCAGCAACCAGAGAAGGACGATCGCCAGAATGAAGCAGCTCAAAATCAGCAGCTAGACCTGAACACTGCCATTAGAATTCGCCGTCTCTATGATATTTTACAGCGTGAACTTACATCTTCTCCAACTACCTTGGAATACGTTACTGTCGCCAATTCAGAGGAAAAACATTAATGAAATGGATCTATTTTGCAGCGGGAATTATCTTATTGGTCAAGATGCTGGTTTTGCCCAATCCTGTGGCAGAGTTGCCAGGTATCTCAATCGTCGAACTAGTCGCCGAAGATAGTGGTGTATCTAATGCTGTCTCTGGGATTATCTTCCGTAATCGTTTATACGACACAATTTTTGAAGTAGTAGTGTTTACGATCGCCATTTTGGGAGTGCGTTTTTTGCTGGCAAATGAAACACCAATTCAAGTTGTCTATCAATTTAGCGATCGCCCCTCAATAATTTTGGCTCGCTTAGGGGCAACCATTGCTGCCATAGTGGGCTTTGAATTGGCAATTCGGGGACATCTTAGCCCTGGTGGTGGTTTCGCTGCGGGAGTAGCGGGAGGGACAGCAATCGGGCTGATCGCCATTACTTCTTCTTCCGAGTTGATGGAAGCGATTTATAAGCGATGGCACGCTGCTACCTGGGAAAAGATTTCCGTTTTGATATTTATTCTCCTAGCGGTATTTACCTTAACGGGCTGGGAATTACCCCACGGTGAACTAGGGGGTTTATTAAGTGGCGGCATTATTCCCGTGCTAAATATTCTGGTGGCGCTAAAAGTAGCACTAGGTTCATGGGCGGTTATTTTACTCTTTATCCGCTATCGCGGTTTGCTTTAAACGCCCAATATGAATTAGCTTCGTTCAAGTTAGCTAGTCTTTAGCTATCAGCCATTCGTGACAAGTTACCCTAAAGCGTACACTCAATGCGACAAAGGCGCTTTGTCCACAGTCCTTCGGACAAGCCCTAAAGGATTCGCTTCGCATCACGCGCAATGCGCTTGAGGGCTATTGCCCTCGTGGATACACTCAATGTTACAAGTGCAAGCCGCTTCGCATAAGAGTCTGTGTTGTTTGTCAACTGGCTTTTAGTTCTTAGTCATTAGTCATTAAGTTGCACAAGCTAAGAGCTTTTAAACAGATCTCTGTGATCAATTCCCTCTCAGATGGCTTCTCAAGAAAGCTGTCAAAATTTTCTTGTCGCGATGCAAAATTACTCCAAAAAAGATTAACGGTAAGGAAATATAAAATTATCCCCTAATTAATTGAGCTAGAAGTGAGTAAGCAGTGATAATAACAATATAAGTCACAAAACCACCCTCTCCACAATATTCATCTAGCTCAATATGGCTAACATTTCTGCCGATTTTGTCATCAAGCTAGCTCTTATCCTCACGTTGAGTGTTTTACCATCTTTAGTTTATTTGCTCATATTTCAAAAAGCAAAGAAACGGTGGCAAGCGAGGTTAAGACGCGCTCAAAACTCAACTGCTTATCACTATGGTTATCGGGGAAGGGCAAATCGCCATTCCTATGGCTACAGTAATAATTCTTATCCTCTACGCGATCGCCGTCGTCCAACAACAAAGTATTTTATTGGCGATACAACCTGTGTGAACAATGCTCGCTCTCCCTATATTCGCTGCGCCATTAACCCAGAAGGTCCTTGTGATGAATGTAAGCACTTTGAGAAATCTTCTCATGACTAAGACATGAGGGAATTGGTTAATAGAATTGAAGCAACGAAACTGTTTAACTCTGATATTTTTAGATCTAAATCAATAAATCTAATTAATTTTGGGACAAAGTAAACTATTTAAATGCTGTTTTAGGCTAGTTAGGCTAATTTACAACAGACGATTACTAATCTCAAAATCTCACAATCTTAATGTCTGACTTCTTCGATCCCCAACTTGTTATTAACGGTATCGCTATCGGCAGTATTCTGGCTTTAGCAGCAATCGGTTTGACCTTGACCTACGGCATTCTCAAGCTCTCTAATTTTGCCCATGGAGACTATATGACTTTGGGGGCTTATTTAACCTGGTTGGCTAATACTGGGGGTTTGAACATCTGGCTCTCAATGCTAGTTGGTGCAGTAGGAACAATTATCGGTATGTTGATTGCTGAGTACCTACTTTGGAAGCCGATGCGCGATCGCCGTGCTAGCGATACAACGCTGATTATTATCTCTATCGGACTGGCTTTATTTATTCGCAACGGTATTTTGTTACT
>JBCCNG010000661.1:0-2527 GCA_039025955.1 Cyanobacteria bacterium P01_C01_bin.72
ATATATTCTCGAAATTTTCTTTTCTTTTCTGAAGCCATTCTAAAGAAGGATATTTCTTTTGCAGAATTTGCTGTGCCACCATGGAACAAGCCTCCTTACCTTGCCAAATATTGATCAGCCGCTCATAAAACGAGATGACTTCCGCCTCGTAAAGCTTTCTTTCAAAAAAAACAAATATTCACTGTTTATTGTCAATTGACGACAACAGGCTAAAGAGATTCAATCATGGCGATCGCTCTTTGCCCATCATCAGTCATTCCCACAATTACTAAATCTCAGTACAGTGATCAACAGCTAATAGCTAGGGTCATTAGGCATAAATAGATTAACCATTTGTTTACCCTGGAACTTTGATAATACCTAACTTATAACGATTATCATAATGGAGAGGGACAAATAGCTACTTATCTTCATTGAGCCTAAATAACAGTAGTTGGCTGATTTGATCATCCTTAAAGTTATCATCACTAACCAACAATAAACTGCGGCTGCCATCGGGTAAACGTGGTCCCAAGGTCATACCCTCAAGGTTATCGAGATAGATCCCTAGATCTGCCAGATCCAAGAGCAGTTCTTTTCTTAGGGGCTGTAACTGTCCCAAATCACCGCGCATACTTTCGATATTGCTAGTATCCGTAGCGTTTCCAACTACCACCTGAAATATCTTTGCTCCTGCCCCTGTAAAGCCATAGCTCCTTTCTAGACTGAGAAAGTAGCCTTCGGTTGGTAATGCCAACAGCTCGGTTAGTCCGATAGCAATAACTTCAATTGGTGCAGGTTCAAGCATGTATAAATGCTCCGCAACTACTATCGGTTCACCCACAGGATTTACTAGATAATGTAAAAAGCGAATCCGAGCTTGCTCTTCCCCCTCAAAGGACTCATCCTGTAGTAAAGCATCTTCAGTAGCAGCAAAGACACGAAAGGGATCTTCGGGCAAGCCTGTAAGATTAATGGTCAAAGATTCAAAGGCGGAGTTGTCTTGAATTCCCCGAGACTTTTCCTCGGTCAGATAACGCTGGGGTATACGTAGTTCGGATACTTTTTTTCCTGTTGCTAGTTCGTATTCGGCAATAAAGGGATCGATACCTTTAGAAGCGTTGCCTTCGCTAGAAATATAAACGCTATTGCGCGGGGAGATGGCTATTCCTTCTGGATCTATTTTCCCTTTTTTGTACTTATTATTTTTGTCGTTCAGCAGCAGGGTAACATTTTGGGGCTTAAAGCTGGCAATCTTTATTTGCTGCTGTTGATTTTGTTCTATTTCCAGCTTAAAAGTGTAGAAGCGCGCTGGGTCACGTTTACTCCGATCATCAGATAAAACATAAAAAACATCTTGCTCACGATTATAGGAGATCGCCGATAAGCCACCCATCAGAGTATCCTGAAATTTTTCTTTGGGTATTTCTACCTGGTCTATAAATTCTAGAGACAAGTCCCGAAACATTCTTTCCTCGGCAGTTACTCGCTCAGGTAGGCTACAAGAAGCAAGAGATAAGAGCAGAGATAATGTCAACAGGCTAATAGAAAATCTGGGAATAAATCCCTTCCAGCGATCGCTCACGTTCTTTTACGCTTAAAACTTACAATATTTCAATTTATCGTGAATCGTCTCTATTTTAGCGATGGCTTTCACTATATTTGGAAATTTGGCTTGATTTTAGTCTAGATCGCTCAATCACCCAAGCAGCTTGAAACTGTGGCGGCAATTTATCGATATTTGCGCGGTTAGCCAACAAATTGAATATCTGGGACTAAAGGATCTTTGACAATGCCAAAACCTGCATATTTCCAACGTTCCCTGAGCTTTTTTAGCTGCGGAGGAGAGGCGGTTTCTACAGTCAGGCGATCGCTAAATTCTTGACCATGAGTGTTGATGTAGCTCATGGCATCATAATCCTGTTGAAATACTAGGAGGTAGCTAGCTTCCATTCCGCTTGCTGCTGGTATTCGTGCCACGAGATACTTGCCATCCTGTTTGGAACGAATCAAATAATTAATTTGTAGTAACATTTATTCATTTGGATTGATTTTTGTCGCTTCTAAGTTAGGGGTTCAATGGAGTAAAGAGTAAGGAGTCGGTTCCTAATTGAATTAGCGTTTATTTAAGATCTGCTAGCTTGATTTTTGGATCTACAGTTTTGAGCAGTAAGTCTGCTAATAAATTACCCACAATCAACATCGTTGCCCCCATCATTAGGCTTGCCATCACCAGATATTTATCTTGAGCCTCTAGTGCCTGTAGAGTTAGACGACCTAAGCCTGGCCAGTTAAAGAAATATTCGGCAATAAATGATCCTCCCAGCAGGTTAGCAAATTCAAATCCGAGCAGAGTGATTAAAGGATTGACGGCATTACGTAAAGCATGGACATAAATCACCTTGTTTTCGGGTAAACCTTTTGCTCGTGCAGTCTGAATGTAATCTTGTCGCAAAACATCGAGTAATTGCCCCCGAGTTAAACGCTGTAAACCGGCAAAACTGGTAATGCTCGATGTTTTGCGGCAAGATTACATTCAGACTGCACG
>JBCCNG010000662.1:0-2520 GCA_039025955.1 Cyanobacteria bacterium P01_C01_bin.72
CGTGGAGTACCAAAAATCCTCGCTGATAAAGCAGAATTGCCATCACCGTTCCTACAATGTAAAATCTGGCTGGCTGTTCCAGTGCCTGGGGTGCAGGAATAAAAACGATAGTTTTGCCATCTTTAATGGAGAAGATGCCCAAGTCTTGAAGATAGACGAGCGCTTTTTCTCGGGTCAGATTTAACGCCCAGGGATATTCTAGAGCTTCCGCCGATAGGTAGCTGCTAAGGGAGGCTGTTCGATCTATGGTTAGTTTGACATCGCATTTTGCTGTCTTGGCACTGGGAATAAATTCAGGAATTTCCATCTCAGAGTGAATTTCCAAACCATAGGCGTAATAAGAAAACAAAATATAAATTCCTCTTGACTATGCTACGCAAAGTAATTGTACATAATTGTGGTTAATTTAGAAGTTTTAAATAGTCTGTAAGCTAATTAATCTAGTAAAAGTTAGTAAAGGGCAATCGCCGCCTTTAGAGCATTAAGGCGATCGCCACAGACAAATTAAATAACAACTAATAAGCTGTCAGTTATTATGAACCGATTGCTACACCATCAGCAGGAGTAAGACCAGGAATAACGAGGATTACACCGTCGTCTTTACCTAGAGTTTTTACCTGTTGAGTCATAGACTCAACTGAACCGTGTACGCTTAATTTGGGTGTAATGTATGATTTTTTCATGATTAAAAATGTATGATTTGGTGAATAAACTTCAACTAGGTTGAAGGCACTAAAAATAGAGTGCTTAAATAAAAACTGCTTTAATTGGCAGTAAGAAATAAAAATAAAATAATAGTTCTAATAAATTAGTTCCAATAATAGTTAGAAAAAACTATTACCTGTGTTCTCGCCAGAGAGCTAACAACGCACTATTCAAAATATCCAGATCGTCTCCTGGGAGAGGTTGACCCTGGATCACATAGCGTTGATATTTATCGTTCAAGCTAGAGCGATTTACATAGGGTTCAATACCTGCTGCTAAACTACATATTGCCTGCTCAATCAAGGGTTTTTGAAACTGAACTAAGTTACGGCTAAAGTTTGAACCTAACCTGGCTTTACTAACGCGCCACTGAATTTCAGGAGGTAAAATTCCTTCCATGGCATGACGCAGAATTGCCCGAGGATAGCCCTGGCGAAATTTTTGTTCTAGAGGAATAGCCAGACAAAATTCCATCAAGCGACGATCAAAGAAAGGATAGCGAGCCTCTATCGATTTGGGAGCAGTAGCCTTATCTGTAATTTCCATCGCGTAGGGATACAGTCCTGTATTCAACCCCGAACGATGTTCTTCCCTGGCAGTAACAACTAAAGGTTCAGCCGCTAACTGACGAATACGTTCCCCAAGATTCATTTTTCGCGCAAACCTGGGTTCAATCAAGTCACCATAATCCCAGCGCTTGAATAAGCGAGTCTGGATACGCTGCCATGGTTCATTGATTAAGGGCTTAATACAATATTCTTTGCCAATTAACTTGCGGGAAATTCTCAGGTTTCTCGATGTAGCAGTAATCTCCTGGTACAAACGCCACCAGTTCCCCGTATAGGTAAGATGGGTGAGATAGCGCCAACCATGGGATACGGTAGTATCTCCATCAACCCCATCGAGAAATACTCTGACCCCATTTTGATGGGCGCAGTTATACATCCCCTCATGAATATAAATATTAGGCGACAAGATTGGCTCTTCTCCCTGCCACAGCCAGTCTAAAAGCGGATTGAGCAAATCGGCTCGTACATCGTGGGCTTTGATTTCCCCCGCCTGCTTGACCGCGTTCATGAAATATCTCTCGTCAATCTGCTTGAGCTCAGAACTGGGTAAGTTGGGAAAAATAGCGGAAAAAGTGTGGAGTTGCTTGCCCGTTCCTGACAGAAGATTTCTGGCAGTACAGGTAATAGAAGAAGAATCTAGACCGCCGCTGAGAGTAGAACCAACAGGAAAAGCGCTACGGAGGCGACAATTTACCGCTTCAGTAAACAACTCTTTGAAAGCTGCGGTGTATTCCTGATCTGACCCTAGCTTGATTCTATAGTCAGGATCTAAAGCCCAGTATCGCTCAATGCTTTTACTTTGCTCGTTGATAACTAGGCTGTGAGCTGATTTCAAACGCCAGATATCTCGATAAAAAGTAATTTCCTGGTCTTCAAAAAATCCCGATAGCTGATAGGCAATTCTCAACTCATTCAGCTCTTGTTTAATCTGTGGCAGGCAGAGCAAAGCTTTTATCTCGGAAGCAAAAGCAAAAACTGAGCCAGAATAATAATAGTAAAACGGCTTAATTCCCATCGGGTCTCTAGCGCAGAAAAAGCGCTGTTGTCGAGCATCCCAGAGAGCAAAAGCAAAATCACCGATTAGTTTAGCAGGACATTTAACACCCCACTTATGGTAGGCTTCTAAAATAAGAGAAGTATCGGTAATTTTATCTTTGTCTTCTCTCAAGTTTAATAAGGATATTAGCTCTTGGCGATTATCAGACGGGCACTGTGATTACTGCAGATGCCAGGATAGATAATCGCC
>JBCCNG010000663.1:0-2517 GCA_039025955.1 Cyanobacteria bacterium P01_C01_bin.72
ATATAAACTAATTTAATAGTTTATTTTGCTCTGGCATGCTCCGATTGCGTCAGACCAACGTATTAATCAATCAGCTTCTAAACTTTGTGAACAATTCTGCCATCAGACATTCATTCAATAATGTCTATCCCCTATTGAGTAGTGAGTTGTCAGCTGGAACCGCGATTGGTGTAGCCGCTCATAAGTCAGTCGAGAATAATAATCTCTCCAAAAAATTAAAGGCTAGCCAGACGCGATGTAAATTATGCGGCTTAATTGCTCAGGTAGTCAGCGATGGTATTTGGTCGTGGGATCTAAGCAGCGATCGCATTGAATATTCTGCTCTCTGGAAATCGATGCTGGGGTATGAGGAATCAGAAATTAACCATAGTCCCGTAGAGTGGCTAGTTAGAGTTCACCCTGGCGATATCGAAAATCTCAAGAGTCATCTCGCGAAATGTTGGCAGGGAAAGACAGAGGGCTTTGAGATCGAGTATGCGTTACTGCACCGCGATGGCGAATATCGCTCAATGTACTGTAAATGCATTGGTGTTATGGGAGCAGATGGAGAAGTTAGTCATCTTATTGGCGCTCAAACAGACATTACAGCGTACAAACGCTTGGAAACCCGCTTAGACCGAGAATCGAATCGCGATCACCTGACCCAATTACCCAACCGCCAGTTGTTTATCGACAAGCTGCAAGAATTGTCGCAGTTGGAGCAGCATCCAGATTACTCGTTTGGCATTTTATGTTTAGATTTGGACAGATTTAAAAATATTAACCATAGTTTTGGGGATACAGTTGGCGACCTTCTACTGGTTGAAGTTGTTCAAAAGCTGCGTTGTTGCCTCAGACCGCAGGATTTGCTAGCTCGTCTAGGAGGAGACGAATTTGCTATTCTGCTGACTAATTTTGAGGGAGAAGAGCATCCTGACATAATTGCAGCACAGATCCAGCAGCAGCTTTCATCCCCCATTCAAGTTGGTCAGCACTCGATTCTGGTCAGTATTAGCATCGG
The DNA here is from genome assembly GCA_039025955.1 of Cyanobacteria bacterium P01_C01_bin.72. GTDB lineage: Bacteria > Cyanobacteriota > Cyanobacteriia > Cyanobacteriales > Xenococcaceae > Waterburya. Next base: position 1,001 of record JBCCNG010000663.1, read on the forward strand.
GATTGCTACCCCTGACAGCAACAGGATGTCCAGCTCATCCCAGTCAAACATCAATGATTTGCTGCAATCGTTTCAAAATGCGGAAATCGCCATGCACCAGGCAAAACAGAAAGGACAAGCCTGTAATCGACTGTTTGAATCCAGACTATATTTACAAAGCTTAGAAAGGAACAAGTCAGAAGCAGATTTACGCCAGGCGATCGAACAAGAACAGTTTGTGCTTCACTATCAACCTCTAGTGAAGCTAGAGGATCAGCAACTAGTGGGTTTTGAAACTTTGATTCGCTGGGAACATCCGACCAAAGGGCTAGTTTACCCCAATGACTTTATTCCCTTAGCGGAAACTACAGGTCTAATTATGCCCATTGGCTGGTGGGTATTGCGCTCGGCTTGTCAGCAGGTGGTTCAATGGCAGCAGGCTCATCAGGCTGAATCAATTTTCATCAGCGTAAATATTAGCGGGCGACAGTTTTCTCAACCCTATGCGGGAGATATTATCGCGCAAATTTTGTCGGAAACTGGCTTAAATCCCCAGTGTTTGAAGCTAGAGATCACCGAGAGCGAAATTATTGAAAATATGGCATTGGTCTTGCCTACCGCAGAAAAGCTCAAAAGCTTAGGAGTTCAGCTATCAATGGATGACTTTGGTACAGGTTACTCTTCTCTCAGCTATCTGCACTGTTTGCCCGTAGATACTTTAAAGATAGACCGCTCATTTATTCAGGGTATGGAAAAAGATCATCATCAGCTAGAGTTGGTTAAAACTATCGTTAAGCTAGCAGAAGTCTTTGATCTTGACTTAGTAGCTGAAGGAATTGAAACCCAGACTCAATGTAACGAGTTAATTGCCCTGGGATGCAAATATGGACAAGGTTATCTATTTTCGCAACCCGTAAATAGTGCGATCGCGGCTAATTTGATTACCTAAACCGCGTCTAGTTTGAAACCCATAGTTCAGAAGTTAACTATTTGTCCTAAAGCGATTGTTTTGGATGTCAAGTAAAATTTGTCTTTTTCAGGCGATCGCCACAAACAAAATTTATTCCTGTAATTCTTATTTAAGATTACTATAACTTCGCGCCATAATTTTCTACTCAGCTTTGATTCATTGGACTTTGGACAAAATAAAAGAAAATTCGCGAAGCAAGTCAAAGGAGAAGGGACAAGTTAGATGAGAAGATTGATGGCAGTTTCACCAAACTGATTTCAATTGACTCATAAACAATGCCCCAAAACAACTATAATCAACCACAAGTTCAGAATAGATGTGACACCCATGCCACGTCCCTATGCTAAGACCTTAGAAAGACAAAACCATAATCTATCAACCCAACACAATTAAAGGAAATAAACCGATTAATATCGGACATTCCTATTCAATCTTGACAGCTTTACCCCCAAGAGAATCAACAGCTCATATACCTTGGGCAATTCCTTTAATGGTAGATCGAGTCAAAAGTGACCAAACAGGCAAGCAAGTAGGTTCAAAACAACTCAATCAAATTATGACCCGGAAA
>JBCCNG010000664.1:0-2517 GCA_039025955.1 Cyanobacteria bacterium P01_C01_bin.72
GCTGATTCGGCGATCGCTATTTTGGATACTACATGCGGGCATAGCCCTTTGTGACATAAATTTTGCTAGTTCTTTTTCTTCTATACTAAGTCTCCAGTTACTTTTGAGAATTGGTATAATTTCCTAAAAAGTGTCTATCTCAAATTCAGAGAAAAAATTACGGAAAGATTAAAAGTAAAACACAACTATCTCAATATATCCGCAACTCTTTTCAATTCTTTATGGCGTTGTTGCATGAATAAAAAAAGCGAGAGGAATCATAAATTGAAGAAGAAATTAAATTATGAAGCAACAATGTAACTTTCGGGTTTGCATAGTTGAATCATTCGATTAAGAGCAGCATATGCGGAGCGGTATCCTTTAGGACACTGCAAAAACAATTCCACAGCTTGATTATCGAATTGACGGGAAGACAAACTACCACCGAAAATACGTTTGAGTCTAAACATCGTAGTTTCAGCGATTGAACGGCGATGATAACCACTTTCTCTTTTCCATTTCTTACGACCCATTTGACGGATAGCCCTTAAATTCTCATCCCGTGCCAACCGAGGTGCTTTACAGTTACCATGTTCCACTCTCACGGTGGCATTTTTGCGAGGTGGAATTACTGCTTTAGCTTCTTTTTGCTCTATCTGTTCATAACAACTTTGAGTGTCATATGCACCATCAGTAGATACTTGTGAAATTCGATCTTCGACTCCATCCAAGATATCGCCCAAAACTTGAGAGTCGTGATAGTCGTTAGTGTTTGCTACTGCACTAATTATTTCTCCTGTCTTTTCATCTACACCCAAGTGCAGTTTCCGCCATGTTCTTCTTTTAGAAATTCCATGTTGTCTGGTTTTCCATTCTCCCTCGCCGTACACTTTTACTCCTGTTGAATCTACTACTAAGTGACGTGCTGACTCTTTCTTTTTGACTGGCAACTTGATTTCCAGGCTACCTAAACGTCTCGACACAGTGCTATGGTCTGGTACTGGCAGATTGACTTGCATTAATTCAAACACTGATTCAACGAATCCTTGAGCTTGTCTTCCCGCTAAACCAAAAATGCTTTTGATGGTACTCACCGTCGCGATTGCTGTATCACTATAAATGGTCGATGCTCCTCTTTTTCCCGTCTTTTCACTAACTAGCCATTGATCTGTAATATCTGCTGAAAGCCAAAAAGTAATGCTTCCTCTGTGTTTTAGTCCTGCGTTATACTCAGACCAGTTGCGAACGCGGTACTGATTCTTCATTGGTAGTTTTTAGTTGTCCTAAAGGATACCGCTTCGCATATGGTTAACTTCAATCTACCATTTTCAAGTTTCCACCCTTCGCAACTTTGATTTATGCAACAACGCCACTACTAACTACTAACTACTACCTACTACCTTCCTAATCAGAACGGTTTAAAGAAATTTTGCGCGTATCCGAATCAAGATAAATCCAGCCCAAATCCTGGAGGCGTGTAGTGAGATTAGAGATGGTTATACCTAATTCCGCCGCTATTTGATATAGATGTTGCCACTTAGTCAAGTCCTTTCCCTGAACTAATTTGGTTAACAAATGCTGAGGCATTAACAAGCACCCTGCAAAGTACTGTGCTTGCCATTCAATCCTCGCTAAATTACTACTACGGCAGAGAAATGGCTTTACCTGGATGCTCATTCCCTTCCGCTTTAGTCGGATAAAGCGTTCTACCTGTTCTGTATCAATGTGTAGTACCCAATGTCCAATTTCATGGGCAATTGTCGATTCGCCAAAACCACCTTTTAGTTGAGGAATATTCTCGTTAATCTCGATCAGCTTTTCTAAGGGCAAGATTCGCGCGGCGATCACTCCCTGTTCGTCATCGACAATACTATCCCAAACTAGATCCAAACCCAAAAACTCAGCGATAATACTAGCGTCTATCGGTAGCTGAAGCTCACCCTGCGATCGCGACATTTGTAGCCAAATATCCAAAGCCGCAGCCTCAATTTCTAATTTAGAAATATAGCGAAATGGACGAAAAACACTCACGAATTACTTGACGATAACTATCCAAACCAGTATTTTAGCCAATACTCAACTGTCAGTGTCGGCAGCTTCACGAAATACTTTTTGGGCAAACTCGGGATTTTCTCGCATCCGACGAAACAAAACGGGCATGTCTTTATAATGCTGTTTTAATAGGGCTTCTTCCTGCTGGGGTATTCTACCTGCAAGAAAGATAAGCTGTTCTTCATGTAAATTTAAATGTTTTGCTAGTCCTCGAATAACATCCTCTTTAGGTGCATAGTCGGCTCGATTATTTTCTAGCTTTGATAGATAAGTAAAGTCTATCTGCAACAATTTTGCCAATTCCCGCTGAGAATATTTTTGCTCTTTTCGCGCTTGACGAATTAATTCCCCAAAATCATTGGACATTTTGATTATGTTTGATTGACTGTTTACTTACATCATAGTTTAGCTTGAATAAACAATCAACAAAATAGCTACTTTGCCGCCAATTTAGACTTCAACCCGACATTCCGCAGTTAAACTAAC
>JBCCNG010000665.1:0-2516 GCA_039025955.1 Cyanobacteria bacterium P01_C01_bin.72
GATTACTCAAAGAAGTAACCGAAGTAGCCGAAAAATATGCTCACCGCTGTGACAAAAGCAAGATTCCCTGTACTTCTTTATGGATCAAGAAAAAAGAAGCCACGCCCGAAAATAATGGCGTAGAGCCAGCTAAGGTGACAAAAGTCTAGTTAGGCAATTCGAGGCAATCAAATTACGATTTATTTCAGATGGGCAACATTGCTCATCTTTTTTTTCGATAACATTCCACTAAGAGTTTATACAACTAAACCCCATCTACTTTGAAACCATTAGTTTTAACTTGTCTGTTGTTAGGTTAAAGGGAAAGGGGGAAAGGGAAAAGGGGTTTCCTTGAAACTCCAGTTTTGAATATGGACGCGGTTTAAATGACTAAAAACTAAAAACAATTCACATTTTCACATTAAGTAACAGCTATCAAACCCCTCTCTGAGATAGGATCTAGTAAGAATAGTTGATGGAATTGTGAGTTAAAAAATGAATTATCTAATTGCTGTATTACCCGATCGCTTTCAGGCGGAAGAAGCTTACACAGCATTAGAAAAAGCAGGTATCCCCCTCAGTCGGATGAAGATTGCGGGGAAGGGATACAACAGTGCTGATGAGGTTGGGTTATACGACGCGAAAGATCAGGCAAAAAAAAGAGCGATTTTCATGTCATATTGGCTTGTGCCTTTCGGTTTTGCTGGTGGGTATGTTTTTAATTTGATTACGGGCTTGGATAACCTCGATTGGGCAGGAGATCCTGGGAATCACATTGTCGGGGGTATCCTTGGGGCTATTGGCGGGGCGATGGGTAGTGTTTTTGTCGGTGGTGGCGCAGGTTGGGCAACTAGCACCGCAGAAGATACCGTAGCCTACAGAGATTATTTGGACGCTAACAAATACCTAGTTTTGGTCGATAATATTGGCGGTTTTGGCGATCGCGCGATCCCTATTCTCCGTAAATTGGCAGTGGAAACGATCCAGAATTATGAAGCTTAATCACTAACTGTTCATCTAATTTAGATCTTTACATCAGACGTAATATTTATGATTTCAGAACAGCTTTCTCAAGGTCTGGCAGTAGGCTATTTACGTAAGGTGCATCATATAGCTCTCAACGTCAAGAATATGGACGCGTCAAAGGATTTTTATGGCAGGATACTCGGTTTACACCAGCTAACGGGGGATGAAGTTCCCTCCACTTTAATTAAGCTGGTTGCGGAGGGGAAAGTCTGCAATTTTAGAACTCCTGACGGTATTATCTTAGATTTATTTGCCGAACCTGATTTATCGCCTCCTGATCTTGATCCAGAAAAACAGTTTACCCGCGCTAATCATCTCTCGTTTGATATTGATCCCCTACTATTTGAGTCAGCAGTAAGCACCCTCAAAAGCTTACAAATTCCTGTAGCGATAGATGTAGTAACGCGACTAACAGGCAAAGGCTTTTATATTTACGATCCTGATGGTTTTATAATTGAAATTCGCTGCGATCCTCTCCCCTCAGACTAGGGCGAGGATTTAAAAACAATAAATGAGAATGTATTAGGATAAAAGAAAATTGTCCTATTCTGCTGTGAATCAGGCGATCGCATAATTCAGTTTTTACGGCAGTATATATAAGAGATTTATCATGGAAAAAATCAAACAGAGACTAATTGCCTCATCAGCTTTAATAGCTGGATTTGTGATCTTTTCTCCCGTCTACCAAAAGTTATATCGGCTTAAAAGCCCATGTTTCCAAAAATATCATCAGCCAGCAAAATTAGCAGCAACGACTCATCCCTCTAAATTTGACCAAAGCAGGAGAGAATATCGGACTAAAAAATCAACATTTACCAGGGCAAACGATTCTGTTACTCCCATTGGCATGGCAATTTCACCAGATGGAAGAGAAATATATCGATTAACAAAGAGCGGTATTTCAATTTTTAATCGAAACACAGGAGAATATCACAACTTTGATCTACCCTTAAATTTCCCTAGACTGTCTTGGGGGACTGACCTCGCCTACGATAGCAGACGCGACCTCGTATCTCTAGTTTCCTTCGGTGGTGAAGGTTACTTGTATCGCTTTGATGCCCGACAACGCCGTTGGCTAGACGTGAGATCGCTTGATAACATTGATCTTAAATCTTTGACTTACGAGCGCACCCTAGATCGCTATGTTGCTCAGGTAGAAGATTTTGGCATGAATGAAGGCAACTTAGTATTCATTTCTGGCGATGGCGAACTTTTGCAGCAAGAAAACAGAGAAGGCTTAATTAAAGAACTTTATTAATGATCGAGTTTTACCCATTGGCAGTACTAATTCAGTTTTCAGCTTCGGAATCTCAATTTTGACTGCCAATAAACTATCTAAACCTCGCCCATATAGAAAACTAGAGTTTTATAAATTGAGCAAATTGAATACAGCTAATCAAGAAATAGATGATGCTTGATATCTAATATCTACTACCTACTACTTACGAACAGACATCTTAAAAACTCCGGATTTCTATCTAGATGCGGTGTATGCGTAGTATCACGATCAA
>JBCCNG010000666.1:0-2504 GCA_039025955.1 Cyanobacteria bacterium P01_C01_bin.72
AATACTTAAATAATTTTTAATATATTCACTATTTCTGAGTTAAATGGATTAACCCTATGGTCTTTGCCAATACAATCTCAGCTCCTCTGAGAGTGCTGAAACAGATATCTACCAAGCTGGGACAGAGTGATGGTCATTCCCATAGGTGCGTCCTAATCATAGTAGAGAATTTAGCTTTACCCTTCGACCGTCGAGTCTGGATGGAAGCAACAACCTTGCAGCAGGCGGGATATGAGGTAACAGCAATCTGTCCCCAGGGTAATGGCTACGATTTGCCCTATGAAGTAATCGAAAACATTCATATTTATCGTCATCCTCTACCACCAGAACAAAGTTCTATTGTTGGCTATCTTCGGGAATATAGCTGGGCAGTATACTGGCAGTTTAAGCTAGCGCGCAAGGTGTGGCGCGAAAGAAAATTCGAGATTATTCACCTGTGTAACCCTCCAGATTTGCTCTTCCTGACAGCCTCTTGGTACAAGGCTTTTCATGGTGTAAAGGTGATTTTTGATCACCATGACTTAAGCCCAGAAATGTATATTGCCAAGTATAAACGTAAAGATGTCTTCTACTATGGCTTGCAGGCAGCCGAGCGTCTTACTTATTTAGTTGCCGATTTGGCGATCGCCACCAATCTATCCCATCAAAACGTAGCCATAACTAGGGGTGGCAAGAAAGAGTCAGAGGTTTTTGTGGTGCGGAGTGCGCCAGATTTGGAGCGGTTTCATCCTTTGCCAGGCAAAGTTAAATATCGTCAGGGAAAAGCCAAGCTGGTAGGCTATATGGGAGTAATGGGTGAACCAGAAGGGATTGACTATCTGTTGAGAATGATCAGGTATATTACCCAGGAGCAAAAGCGAACAGATATTCACTTTATGCTGATTGGCAGTGGTCCAGCGATCGCTAGCTTAAAAGAATTGGCAGAAGAGCTAAAAATCACCGATTTTGTCGAGTTTACTGGATTTAAACAGGGAGATGAACTGTTAGAAAGACTCTCAAGCTGCGATATTTGTGTTGAGCCTTCTCCCTTATCGGCATACAATCAAAACTGTAGCATGAACAAAATTTTGGAATATATGGCGCTGGGCAAGCCCATAGTTCAGTTTGATCTCAAGGAAAGCCGCTACTCGGCTCAGGAAGCAGCGTTGTATGCTCGACCAAATGACGAACGAGAGTTTGCGACTAAAATGCTCGAACTGCTCGATTCTCCTGAGCAACAGCAAAAAATTGGCTCAGAAGGGCAGCGTCGAATGCGGGAAGTGTTGGAATGGCGACATCAAGCACCAAAGCTCTTGGAGGCATATGAAGCGATTCTGGGGCAGGTAGAAAAGAGCAAGCTACCAAATCAGAACTAAGAACTAAAAAACCAATAACCAAAAACTAAAAACCCGCATCTGTAACTATCGACAAGAATATATTTATTTTCCTCAGCAAAGCCTAATTTGCCAATTCAATTTTGCCAGTTTAATTATGAACAAATTTATCTTCACTGCCGCGAGACATTGGAAACTGCTGGGCTTATTTAACCTTTTATTGCTAGCAGTGACCTGTTCGATTATGATTCAGGCGAAAAAAACCTGGACGGCGGAAGCTAAGTTGATTTTACCGAAACCCACCACCGACCTCAACGCCGACTTAGGGACGTTGGGGAATATTAGCAGTGGTCAGGGGGCTGTTTTTTCACAACAGCTAAACTCCCTCAAGATTTTGGCTTCGATCATTACCAGTAAAGATTCTTTGCGGCAGGTGTGGCAACAGGATGCCGAGAAAGATTTATATCCGCGACTGGAAAGCTATCAAAACCTTTTTAGCGTTTTGCCTCAGAATGAATCGACAATTATTGAAATTGCGATCGAGGGTTCAAGTCCTGAGCTTGCTCAACAGCGTACCGAGGCCCTGCTAGATACCTTTCAAAAGCGTCTACAAAAATTGCGAGCCGAGGAAGCTAGTCAACGGGCAGAATTTCTCAGTACAGAATTAGCGATCGCTCAAGAGAATTTAGAGTCAGCCGAAATAGAATTAAATAACTACAAAACTGCGGTGAATCTGATTGATAATGATCTCCAGGCACAGGAGATTTTAGCGGCGATTAAAATCTTGAGTACGGAAAAGTCTCAGGCAATAGCTCGGAGTAAAGCCAGCCAAGAAAAAGTTAAAGAACTATCGGCACGGCTGCAAATGACTCCCGAAGCGGGAATTGAGTCACTACGCTTGGGGGAAAATCCTGAGTATCTAGCGGTAAAGCAGTCCATCTCCGAGGTAGAGGCGCGTCTAGCCAGAGCGCGATCGCAGTTTTTTGAAGATTCTCCCCAAGTACAAAACCTACTGTCAGAAAGAGATAAATTGGTAGGTCAGCTAAGTAATTTTGGTGTAGTTGAATTAGGTCAGAATGCCAGCAGCAGTAACTCGGCTAATCTGGTACAGGAAATGATCCTCGCCGACAGCGCCGCCCAAGAATCTCAACAGCAGGTAGAGCAGTTGGAGATCGAGATTGATGAGCTAAA
>JBCCNG010000667.1:0-2483 GCA_039025955.1 Cyanobacteria bacterium P01_C01_bin.72
GTCGGGGCTGATTAATTTCTGCCCCTGACTATGACGTTGCTATTTTTATAGGTGGCACTATCTGGTAGGTAGTAAGTAGTAGGTAGTAGGTAGTAGGTGATAAAAACTGTATTCTACGAAATCTTATATAGTCGTTGATGGAAACAATTGAGATTGTTTCTGATGTAGAGTTGATGCGCAGTCTAAAACAGGGAATAAAAGAGGCAGAATTAGGAGAAACAATTAGCCTTGATGAATTAAAATCTAGATTTAAAGATTAATAATGCGCAATAAAGAATATCGAGTTTCTCTTGACTAAATAAGCTGAAAAATCAAACATTACATATAGCTTGAGTTTTAAATTTTAGACGCAACATTTTGGTTTTAGCTCAAAAAAATCATACTTAAATTTCAGTAATTAAAATGCTAAACTTACTTGCTACTATCTAAAACCCATTTGACAAAAATCGTAAACTCTTATAGAAAGAGGCTTTCACTTATAATTATTGAGTGTCCCCTTGAGGATAACTTGTCACGAATGGCTGATAGCCGATAGCTAAAAACTAGCAAACTTGAACGAAAGTAATAAACACTAGTATTAGCAATATCCAATGACCACAGATGCGATCGCCTTAGCCCAAAAGATTCAGTCTAAGTTTGAGCAGCTTCAAGCCCAACAAAGATTTGCGCAAACTGCTCGTTTAATTACATCTAGTTTAGAGATCTTACCGAGTAGCTATAATTTGCATATTTTTGGCTATATTCCAGGCATTTTCCGCCAAATTACGATTAAGGATTGTGCTATTGAAGCCAGTGATATTTATCTTGGTGAGCCTGTCGTTTATAAACTCCATTTTCGCGATCGCCAGAAATTATATGATCTTCCTTACTTCTATATTTTTTGCTATCTTAAGCTAGATTCAGAGGAGCTAAATGTTTATTTTCAAAGTGCTAATTCTCGGGATAAGAATTTAACAGCCAAGAATATGACCTAGCAAGTAAAAAAGTCAGTTTTGAAGGTAGTACTTCCGCTTTTAGAAACAACAATATATCTGTGATTAGCATTAGCGATCCTGGACATTTCATGCCTGGTCTGATCTCGAGTTTTTATGTTGGTTCAGCGACATTGAACTATAACAAAGTGGTTGCTGGAGTGATCGAAAATATCTGTAATTTAGCCAAGATAAAACTAAATAAGACGATGCTGTTTGGTTCTTCTGCTGGAACAATGGGCGCATTGCTTTGCAGTACCTATCTTAAATGTAAAACTAATGTTTTAGCGGTTAATAGTCAGATAAACTTACACTACAGAAAAGATTTAATGCAGCCCATATTTGGTATTGATAAGCAAAAAAAATCCTCAATAAGTTTGGCAACCAAGTTTCCTGTACCTATAGATTCAATCAGGATATTCTCGGTGTCCCTAACATATATATATTGGCTAATATTAATGACTATTTATATCAAAGAAATTTTAAGTTTTATCAGCAATACATAGCCAGATTCACTGCGGCAGGAATAAATAATCAATCAGTTTTTGATAGCTATTATGGTGTTGAAGGTCATGGTCGTCCCGAAACAAATTCCCTCAAAGCCAAAATCAGAATCGCGAGAGAAGTTTTGACCATGCAATCAAATATTAAGAGTACGATTTGCCCATCGACATAGTTGATTACGATAAATTAGTGATTTAGATCATTTGCTACTAAATTATCAAAGCTATACATGAATTATTTTCGTCCTGCGATCGCTGCGATGCAAGGCTACACCCCTGGAGAACAGCCTAAACCAGGTACAGCAATTATTAAGCTCAACACCAATGAGAATCCCTATCCCCCGTCACCCAGGGCGTTATCAGTACTACACAGCTTAGATAGTGAATGGTTGCGACGTTATCCCGATCCTTATGCTAAAGATTTTTGTCAGGCGATAAGTAACGCCCTACAGATACCTGCCGACTGGATAATTGTGACTAACGGCAGTGACGATATGTTAAACATCCTGATTCGTGCCTGTGCAGAGGGGCAAGAGCGCAAGGTGGTTTATCCCATGCCTTCTTATGTTTTGTATCGGACTTTGGCATCATTACAGGCGGCGGAGGTAGTAGAAGTCCCCTATCCCCAGGATTATCAGCTACCAGTAGATGAATTGGTGGCGGCGACTGGTGCGGTAACTTTAATCGCTACTCCCAACAGCCCTTCAGGTCACACTGTTCCCCTAGATGATTTGCGTCTCTTAGCCAGTAAAGCAGCGGGTATTGTTGCTATTGATGAGGCTTATGTTGATTTTGCTGACTATACTGCGCTTTCTCTGGTGCAGGAATTCGATAATGTAATTATCCTACGCACCATGTCTAAAGGCTATTCTCTAGCAGGTTTACGCCTCGGCTGGGGAATTGCGAATCCCCAGTTGATTTCCAGCTTATTCAAAGTCAAAGATAGCTACAACGTTGATGCTTTAGCAATTTTAGTGGGGACAGCCGCAATGGAGGATCAATCCTATAA
>JBCCNG010000668.1:0-2483 GCA_039025955.1 Cyanobacteria bacterium P01_C01_bin.72
GAAAATTAAATTTTTCAGTTTTCTCAAAAGCTGACGGCTGATAGCTGATAGCGCGTAAGGCTTTGCCTTACCAGTCGTCTTACGACGATCTGCACGTACGTGCTGCGCTTAAAACTAATAAATTAGAACGAAGCCAATACAAATCAGACGTCTTTTACTCAAAAGAAGCCTTAGTTTTACTATCTAACAACTTCCATAGCTGCTCATCATTAAAGTCGGCAATCGTCATACTTGCTCCCGCGTTGAGCAGATCCTCGGCAGGATGACTAGAAGTAATGCCAATAGTGTAGATACCCGCACTGACAGCCGAGCGAATACCCGCAGCAGAATCTTCAAAGGCGATCGCTTTTTTACTCTTAACCAGCAGATGATTTAAAGCCAGCTTGTAGGGAGCGGGGTCTGGTTTGCCTGGAGGAGCATCTTTTGCCATAATCACAGTGGGAAAAGTGTCTGTCAGACGCAAAACTTTCAGCATGTAAACGGCGTTATCTTCAGGAGCATTGGTAACAACCGCTCTTTTGATCTTTGCGCTGTCCGTAAGCTCAATTAGACGATCTAAGCCAGGAGTAGGTAGTAAAGAGTTAGCTAAACGGCGATAGGTTTCTTCCTTCTCAGTAGCTAGTTTCCAAGCGTCTTCCAAAGTCAACTGAGGAATAATGTCTTTGATAATTTTGGAATTAGTTCTGCCAGAGATGCGTTGCCGATAGAAAGAGCGATCAATGTCGAGGTCGTATCTCACTAGAATGTCTTGCCAAACAGCAAAGTGAATCGAGTCTGTATCAGCTAACGTACCGTCTAAATCAAACAATATCGCGTCCAACATTATTCGCACTGTAATTTTTATTCGTAACTAGTCTTAACATCTAATACGAGATCTTTCTAGATCTGAGGTACGTATATTTTAATCATATGCTCCCAAAAATTAGGCGGAGAAATCACCCCTATTCTCATTGGGGTTTTGTTTGCTACCCTTATTTTATAAATGTTGTTATCTTTTGCATAAGCTGAATAGTCATGAGTTTTCCCGAACGCGATTTAAAGGCAAAGTTAGATGACATGGAAGCAGATCTTAATCAGAAGGCTGCTGATCCAGCCGATAGCTTCAAGTCGGTCTTGCCAAAACTAGAGATTGATCCTAGCCCTCAAGTACAGGAATGGATTGACCAAAGCAAAAGTATTTTTAACAGTCTGCCCCAATTCGGCAAGGTTGCAGTGGTAATCGGCGGAGTTTGGTTAGGTTTTTCTGTGGTGGGAGCAGTACTGCATGTTGTTACTAGCCTCTTTACTGTTGCTGCCGTCGGCGTTGTTTTGTATATTGCCTATCGCCTATTTAATAATGATTCTGCATCATAGTAGAGACAAGGTAAATTTCTAATCAATAAGCATCTCATCGACTTCAGACAAATATTTTGGTTATCGCTGTCATTGGCATTGGTTTAGACGGAGTAGAGGGTTTAGCCCCATCGTCAACAGATATAGTGGAGCAAGCCACAGTCTTAGCGGGAAGTAAACGCCATCTCAGCTATTTTGCCACTCGCCAGACTAAGAAATTAGAGCTTACCAATTTGCTAACGGGACTCGATGCGATCGCCCAGCTAGATTTGACTGTCGAGAGAGTAGTTATTTTAGCTAGTGGCGACCCCTTATTTTTTGGTTTGGGCAGACTGCTATTAACCAAGTTTAAGCCAGCAGAAATTGAGTTTTACCCCCATCTAACCTCCGTTCAATTAGCTTTTAATCGCCTAAAGATACCGTGGCAAAATGCTAGCTTGGTTAGCGTTCATGGGCGTTCTAACAATGAGTTAGTCAAGCTACTTAAGCAAGGAAAGGAACAAATTGCGGTCTTGACAGACGGCAAAAATAATCCTGCTGCGATCGCTCGCCTCTGGCTCTCATTAGAATTACCCCTAAACTATCATTTTTATCTGGGGGAAAATTTGGGGGGCGCAACAGAAAAAATTAGCCATTTTTCTCCTAGGCAAATAACTCAGTTGAGCCAGTTATCCCCAGCCGACTTTGCGCCGCTTAATGTTCTCATTCTGGTAAGAGAAGCGGCGACAAAAGATATAAACCTGGATGATTTACCTCTCATTGGCATCAGCGATCGCTTTTTTTTAAGTTTTAGCGATCGCCCAGGCTTAATGACGAAAAGAGAAATCCGACTAGAGATTCTGGGGGAATTAGCGCTCCAGCCAGGACAAACAGTTTGGGATATTGGGGCGGGGACAGGTTCGGTATCGATCGAAATAGCTCGCTTGTGTCCTACTTCTCAAGTTTATGCGATCGAAAAAACTAGCATTGGTTCAAGCCTAGTTAGCCAAAATAGCGCCAGATTCCAGGTGGATAATATTATCAGCGTTAATGGTCAAGCGCCAGATATATTATTAGAGTTACCCGATTGCGATCGCATTTTTATTGGCGGTAGCGGTGGCAACATCAGCTCAATTTTAACTACCTGTAGTCATAAACTTAAGCCGCAAGGA
>JBCCNG010000669.1:0-2473 GCA_039025955.1 Cyanobacteria bacterium P01_C01_bin.72
ATGGCATCCGCTTGAGAAAGGGCGGCTTTAGCGGCTGGGGTAATCTGGTCGAGGTTACCGGGGCCGGTGCCAACCAAGCTCAAATGTCCCAGGCGGCCGGTATTCGGCTGCTGCTTCTGGATGCTTACTATCTTTAATCACCGCTAAATGATAAACAACTGGCGCATGACTATTCTCGGGAGCGATCGCCACTATTTTAATACGATCGCTAGCCAAGGCATCAGTATAATAGACAATTCCTGCATCAACATTTCCCGTAGCTACGTAGTTCAATACCTGACGAGCATCTTTGCCGTAAACGGCTTTGCCATTTACCTGATCACTAATGCCCCAAAAGGTTAGCACTTCCTGGGCATATTGACCGACAGGAACGCTCTTTGGTTCTCCTAAAGCGATCATGTTAATTTCTTCAGCAGTCAGATCTCTAAAATTATCAAGCTTAATATTGTTTGGTTGATTGTTTTTGGGCGTAATTAAAACTATTTGATTATGTAGTAAATTTTGGCGAGTTGCTGTTAACAATAAATCTTCCTGAGCTAAAGCATTAATCTTATCTTCTGCCGCGGAAATAAATATATCTACTCTTGCTCCCTGGTCAATCTGTCGCCGTAATGAACCTGAGCTGGCAAAATTATAAATAACTTCCGTTTCTGGATATTTGTTCTGATATAAAGACTTAATCTCGGTTAACACGTTCTTGAGACTTGATGCTGCTGAGATAGTTAGTTTAACTTTAGGAGACTCTAGCTCAGAAGTTTCCATAACTCTGTGCTGCGAGCGATCGCATCCCGCTATTAATAAAAGTGACAAGATAAGCATATGGGACAAACACAAGATTTTTTGTCTTTTACTCATGTTTTCTTGCCATTTCCGAGGACTTTTTCTATGGTAGCTAGTTTTAAGAATTGGTATCAGAGGAATTAGACTCAAGCTTGACAGTAATTAAGCCCAAAGCGAAAATGCCGAGAGCAGCAAAGCCCAACAATACCTTCCCTGACTCTAATAGCCCCGCTCCTAGCGCCACAATAGGCGGATTAGAAAGAAAAACACCAACTATTAATGCTGGAGCAAATTTACGCCAGGGTGTTTTGCTTAAGCCGATGCCATAAGAGACAAAATCGAATAGTCCCGTCATTAAGAAACTGGTCATCAACCAAAAATTCTGGGCTACTTTTTTTTGACTGAAACGATCAAGATGATATAAAAAGCGATCGCCTACCAATGCTGCAACTAAATTTCTACCATACCGCCGAGCCAAAACAAAACTGAGGCTACAGGAAATTAAATCGGCAAGACAAATAATAATCAATCCTGGCACAAAACCAAACAAGCCCCCTGCTAAAATCGAATAGACTGTACCTGGTAGGGCGGGAATAATAACGCTAGTCAGACGCAATCCTCCGACAATTAAAAACCCCCAAGCACCTAACTGCTGCACCTGGGAACGCACGGTTTCGATGCCGATTCGATTAATTGAAATGACCACTAAAGCGATCGCCAAAATCAGCAAGAGCGACCAGATTACTTTCGTTATCTTTTTGCCCATGATGCCCCTCAAATTGCTCACAATTAATTATTAAAAGAATGATTTGACTCAACTGCCAATGAATAATTGAACGGTGGATGATATCTTTCCTGTCTTAAAATCCAGCCCGTCTGCTGCTGTACGTAGGCGTGAGTAGTCATCCCTAAAGCTTTTGCCGAGCGAGCAACTTGGCGATAATCCCAGCCGAAATATTCACATAGTTCTCGTTGGCTCAAACCTGTTGTCATGAGTTACTAGATTTCCTTCATCAGGATATTTTGATTTATAAAAATTATTACACTAATGAGAATTTGTTGCAACTAGCTTGACAAAATGATAGGTTGAACTTGTTAGGCAAATTGAGTTAAGTCAAGTAGTGGGATTCACAATTGAGATAATTTGTATGCTTTTAAAATCTTTGTACTATAGATTTCTCAATCATTGCTAACTATAACTACTCTGTTGCTAGTACGCCGCCTGCTTCGCGTATCAGTCTATTGGACACTTGCTTCAGTATATTGATTTCAATATCAGTTAGTTGTAAACAATTGACATCGAAAGAACTAAAATTATGAACATGTCCGAAAAGAGTCATAGAAATAAACTTCCTGAGTGGCAATCAGCCAAAATGAAAAGTCTAATTGAAGAGCGTTGGTCAGAAGTATGGGAGATTGTTGTGGAGAGGGAGAGAATAAATCGACAGCTGCATTTGCATAGCCGAGGTTTACCGCAGTAGCTAAATTGCTGGGCTTTAGTTTAGTAGCAAATTTACACTCAAATTTACACTATGGATTTCAGCAACGTGATTGTACAGGGTGAAATAAGTTCGCTTTATTCAATGCTCAAACCAGACGCGGTTTAACTAACAATCGTTGCACTAATCTAATTGTTTTAGCATTCTTGGCACATAATTTTGACCTGTTTTTTTTAAAGCCAAAAATATTCCCG
>JBCCNG010000670.1:0-2471 GCA_039025955.1 Cyanobacteria bacterium P01_C01_bin.72
GTACGATCCAGGTTCAGGAAAAGATAGGGAACTAGAAGCTGTTAGAAAAGCTATTTATCAGATGATAGAAGGTTTTTCTAATCTCAGAGTAGAGCGTTATCCTTTACAAATGACGTTAGAAAAAAATGGGCAAAAGTTAGTTGTCAATCAACTATCAGATGGCGAAAAGGGTTTGCTGGCAATGGTAGGAGATTTAGCCAGAAGGCTAGCGATGGTAAATTCGTCTGAGAAAGATGCATTAAAAGGAGAGGCAATTGTTCTAATCGATCAAATAGAATTACACCTTCATCCCAAATGGCAAAGAGAAATTATTTCTGCACTGAAAAGGACTTTTCCTAACTGTCAATTTATTATTACAACCCATTCCACACAAGTGGTTAGTAATATTAAACCAGAAAATATTTATATTTTAGAAACAACGCAAGAAGGGGTTATAGCCAGACACCCACAAAGTTCATTTGGACGAGATAGTAACAGTATTTTAGAAGATGTTATGGGAGTTTCAGAGCGTCCATTAGAGATTAAACAGGACTTGCTTAATTTATTTCAAATTATTGAAGAAGGTAATCTAGAAGCTGCACAAAAATTACGCCAAGAAATTGCCGATAAAATTGGCTCTGATGAACCAGAATTAATTAAAGCTGCTACTTCAATTAAACGCAAGGAGATTCTAAATCGTTGAAGTACATTCAGAAAAGCGAACCTCCACAGGATTTTGTTGATTGGAAAAATTTAGCAAATCAAGATTGGCAACCAAGCTGGAATAATTTTCAAAAACCGCAAAAAACGTCAGTTCATAAGTCATTATTACAAGAACAAGGTTTTCTTTGCTGTTACTGCGGGCGAAGAATTGTTTTGACAGATAGTCATATCGAGCATTTTAAGCCAAGAAATAAATACCCAGATCTACAGCTAGATTATGCAAATATAATCGCCTCTTGCGAAATCGATACAGATGAGCCTCCGCCTATTCCAGTTCATTGCGGACATAAGAAAGGAGCATGGTATCAAGAAGATTTAATGGTTTCACCCGTTGAAAGTAATTGTGCTAATTTTTTTCGCTATACAGAAGACGGTCAAATACTAGCAACCAAGGATATAGATAAGCAACAAGCAGCTAAAACCACTATTGAAAAACTAGACCTTAATATTAACAAGCTACGAAAAATGAGAGAAGCAGTTATAGAGGTAATTTTAGATGGTTTAGATTTGACAAATACTCAAACTATTCAAGATTTAATTGACGGTTTTTCCAAACCTAATCAAGATGGAGAATATGATGAATTTTGTCAAGTAATTATATATATTCTTCAACAGTTTTTGTAATCGCGATCGCTTTCCTCAATTACTTACTCCTCTGAGAGAGATAATCACTGACTAAAATAGAAATTAAAATCGCTGGATATAATTGCCCAACTACTGCTTCTAATAATAGCGATAAGCCTTACGGCATGCCTTGTCTCTAACTTACTCCTTACCTCTTTACAAAACAGTCAACAAACCATTCTCTCAAGAAGTCTAATATCTAAAAGCAAGAGACTAAGAGAAAAATTAAACTTCCCGATCAAAACTAAACTTATCCTTAATTTGCGAATTAAAATATTGCCCAACTGAACTAGTTTCTTTTAACTCTTGGTAGATTTTGGCAGGTACATCAACATAATTACAAATGCTACCGTTACCAAAGGTGATCCGCAATATTTGCTTCTCGGCATCATAATCAAATTCTTTAATCGCCGTACTTTGATTCTTAAGGAGAGGAAAGGCAATTACATCGCGGATACTGGGGGAATCTGTCAGCAACATTACTAGGCGATCAATACCAATACCTAAGCCACCAGTAGGAGGCATCCCGTATTCTAATGCGGCTAAAAAGTCCTCGTCGATATCATTGGCTTCTAGATCTCCTGCTGCTTTCTTGGCTGCTTGGGCTTCTAGTCTGGCACGCTGATCTAAAGGATCGGTCAACTCGGAAAAGCTGTTTGCAGTTTCTCTGCCGACGATAAATAGCTCAAATCTTTCCACTAAGCCTGGTTTATCGCGGTGGGGTTTTGCTAGAGGTGATATTTCGACAGGATAGTCTGTAATAAAGGTAGGCTGGATTAGAGTTGTTTCTACCTTTTGCTCAAATGCCTCATTAAGCAGTTTGCCAACGGTTTGGCAGTCTCCTGGAACTTCAATTCCTGCATCTATTGCTGCTGTTTTGGCAGAGTCAAAATCAGCAAACTGAGCAAAGTCTACTCCCGTAGCTTCTTGAACTACCTCGTGCATGGTAACTCTCCGCCAGGGAGGAGTAAGATCAATTGTTTCTCCCTGATAGGTAACTTTGGTTGTGTCTAAAACTTCTTGGGAGACATCACTGATCATGGTTTCTGTCAGTGACATCATGTCGTGATAGTCGGCGTATGCCTGGTATACCTCAATGGAAGTGAACTCAGGATTATGACGGGTTGAAACGCCTTCGTTACGGA
>JBCCNG010000671.1:0-2464 GCA_039025955.1 Cyanobacteria bacterium P01_C01_bin.72
GAAGTACCCAAAGATAAGAAAATTGCCATTCTTAAAGTCGTTCGTACCATTACTGGCTTGGGTCTAAAAGAAGCCAAAGAAATGGTCGAATCTGCACCCAAAGCAATTAAAGAAGGTGTGCCAAAAGAAGAAGCGGAAGGCGTTAAAGACCAGCTTGAAGGAGCTGGTGCCAAAGTTGCTGTGAAGTAATTTTGCTAAGATCTAAATAGAAAATTTAGATCAGAAGGGATATTCTGCGGAATTATCCCTTTTTTGTTGTTTTTTGTATTAATTGTTCTATTGCTATGCAAACCCCATAAAGATAGTTTTCTTTACAGGGTGATATTGCGGTTTCTCCTTATAGAAATGAAATTGAACTACCCATAATTCCGTAAGTCGGTAGCAAAAAATTACGCGCTCTTTGAAGATAAATTAACGAGGTACTTACTACGTCGCTGGCGGTTGTCTTGCTCCGACTGGACAATTAACTCTTCTAATTGGATTGAAGCTAATTCCAATTCTCGACGATGATGACGAGATTTGGTAATGGTCTGTGTCACTTGTTGAGTAGTGGGTGATCTTTGCTGGCTCATAGTAAGTCCCAATCAGCTTTGATTTCCTAAATACTTCTTTCAAGAGCAGGAACGCGATTAGAAACAGTTGCCACTCTATCTGTCAATAACCCTAACATACACGACTTGGAAGGTTAAGGCGATCGCGAGAAAAAATTCAAGTATTTGAAGTTCACATGATTTCCTAGCTTGGTATTTAAAGAGATCGCTTGACGACAGGATATCATGCTATATTTTCGCAATTTATGGCAACTTATAGGTTCATGAGATGGCTCAAAGTATTGAAATTTAGTTAGTATATTTTCAATATCTGAGTTGAACGATAGCTCCAGACTTTAAAACTCTCTGCTTTAAACTCAGCCTCACTAAAAAATAGCTGCACCTCAGGTTAAACCAGCGCCAGAACCAGAAGCAGCAATGGTTTCCTGGCTTGACTCGCGACCATCTCTGACAGCTGCATCAAGAGCAAGAGGAATAGATGTAGCGGAGGTATTACAATACTCAGCGATATTGCTCAGGATTTTGGACTGAGGAATTTTCAGACGTTTGGCAATGGCATCCATAATCCGCATCAAAAAAACATTTTAACTTGGGGGCAAATGTTTTTTTGATAATCTTAGAACTTAGAATAAGTTCCCTTAATACCAGCTGTCGCCGATACTTTACAGAATTTAATGTTAGTGGGTAGAAGACTTTGTAAATAAAGAAAAAGAGCATAAAAAGCTCGATTATAGTAACTTTTTGTAAAAATTTACTTAATTAAGTCAATAACCGTCAAGAAAAAACTACTGTAAATACATGATTGATAGATCGCTGATTCTTTAAATAATCAAGTTGAAACTATAACTTTTATGTCTATTCCCTTACTTCAGTATTCCCCCAGTAGTCAAAGTCATCGTGTCGCTGGCTATGAGATTTCAGGGGAGGAACAACCTAAAATTTATAACAGTGAAAATATCTTGTCTCCCAGTGAGATGGACGAATTGGTTCAAGCTGCCTATCGTCAGATATTCCACGAACAGCAGATGCTTCGTAGTAATCGTCAACGGGAACTAGAATCTCAGCTAAGAAATGGTCAGATTACGGTGCGAGATTTTATTCGAGGATTAGTTCTTGCCGATCCCTTCCGCCGACGCAACTATGAAGTCAACAATAACTATCGTTTTGTGCAGATGTGCATCCAACGTCTATTGGGCAGAGATATATATCAAGAACAAGAAAAACTAGCCTGGTCAATCGTCCTAGCAACCAAAGGCTTACAGGGATTTGTCGATACTTTGCTCGACAGCGAAGAATATCTGGACAACTTTGGCTACGATACCGTCCCTTATCAGCGTCGGCGTATTTTACCTCAAAGGGCTAGTGGCGAATTACCCTTTGAACGGATGCCTCGCTATGGAGAGGGTCATCGTGCCGTCCTCGAAGAAATTGGTAATTTCTTTGGCGATATTGAAAGCAACAAGCCCTATTATCCACCAGCTCCAGTCTTATTAGTGGGCAAAATTATTACTTTAGCGGGTGCAGGTATTTTAGTATTAGGTACGATTGCTGTGGCACTAGCTGCTTGGGGAATAATTTCACTTTAAGCCTTCAGCGGGGATTGTCTCTTGAGCCATAATTGAATGACTTACCTAGAAGAAGTAATGCCTTTATGACTTTAGAAGCTTTATTTGGCAATATTGCTGCCCACGAAATTCCGATCATTCTTATTCTCTTCTCAAGTCCCTGGATTACCTACTTAGTGTGTTTTGTGATTCCTGGGAAAAAAGAAGAACCATACTTGCTTAGCTTTAACTTAGGAATCTCAATGCTTAGCATGCTGTTGCTATCTGGTTATTTGTCCTATGCGACAAATACAGATGGCTGGAGTAAAGTTATTCAACAAGCCAATATTCTGTTGGTGGTTTTACCTC
>JBCCNG010000672.1:0-2463 GCA_039025955.1 Cyanobacteria bacterium P01_C01_bin.72
GTTCGTAGTCAGATTTGACTGACACCCTTTCATACCCCATATTCCCCAAAAATTAGAAAACAACTGAAGAATTTATTTGAGAGAGGAGAAAAAAAATCAAATAAAATGTTTTCAAGATTACTATAAATTTTTATTTGATTTTTTTTCTCCTCTCTCAAATTAATTCTTCAGTTGTTTTCTAATTTTTGGGGAATATGGGGTATGAAAGGGTGTCAGTCAAATCTGACTACGAACAATATTTTCTGTGATCTGCGCTAACTCACTCAGTTCAACTTCGAGTTTGCTAGCCTGCTGCTCATAACGGAGTTTTTTAGCGATCGCTGCCCGAGCTAGGTCTTCGCGATTTTGAGACAGGGCTTGCTTGGCTACCTTGTTCCAGGCTTGAGCTTCGGCGATCGCCTGCTGATATTGAGGCTGTATTTGATTCCAAACTGACTTGATATCTATCAGAGCTTCATTAGTCAGTCTCTTGGTAGTATTTTTGTTCTTGCCCCCTAACGCCTGCTTAATTGGTTCGTATAGTTGTGAGATATCTAAGGTGCTGATAGCTGGTAAATAATTGCGAATCTGCTTACTATCGCTGATGCCTGTCTTACACCAACAGGCGAAATGCTCGCAGTTATTGGTAAGCAAATTGTAGTCTTTTTCCCCCAGTCTACTTCTGGCTCTTGCCACCACTACATCAGGAATATAGCCAAACCCTTCAGTATATTCAGCAACATAAGTGGGGTTGCCTTGGCTAAAGGTGGCATAAAAAGTCTGTTCGACGACCTCGCTGGGTTTACGATAGTGAATTACCGTACCGTCACCACAGTCTATTCCGTAGTGTTTATAAACTCCTTTCAATTTTCCGAAGTTGCGATATACGTAGATACAGTCACCTTTAGCCATTGATTGTAGATCAGGTTATTTAGATTGTTTAGAGCGTTTGGACGGTTTAGATTGGCGAGACTTTTTAGTACTTTTCAAGCCTAATTCCCGCTGTAAAAGCTTAATTGACTTCTCACTGATATAGCTATCGGTGCTAATCACATCGGGAATACGAATTAGATCCTCCCGCATGGCAACAATTTCCGCTTTTACCTGCTCGTAGCTTGTATAGCCTGCAATCACCGTATGAGCCGCCCGAATCACTGCTCTTAAACGATCGCGATCGCTCAAAGAAGAAGTCAGCACTAACAAATCGTCTCCTCTTTGGCTGTTAACAATACTAGAGGCGACGCTCAATGTCCCCTCACTGACACTAACAATACCCAGACAGGCTTGAGACGGTAGTTGCTTAATAATTTCTAATTCTTTATTAAAATCATACATGTCGATGGGAATTACCCGAAAAGAGTTGGGCGGTACAATTGTGAGTACTTCTTTAATAAAGTAGCGGTTAGTAATCAACGTCCCAAAATTGATTTCTGCCAAAATCTGCGGCAACTTCTCTATTTCAATCAGTTCAATTTCAATCGCCAGGGTATCTTGCAATTCTTGCTGGATGATTTCCCCCGCACCAATATCTCTTTGAGGTACTGTCACTATGATGCGATCGCAACAGCTAATGCGCCAGTCAATTTCTTCAAAAAACAGTTCTTTTGCCTGATCAATAGTACAGCCCAATTCGAGAACTCGATCCACCCCTTCTTTAATGGCTTTAATTGACGCGGCGACAGGGGAATCTGGCTCATTGCTAATACTTTCTCGTTCGTGCCGCTTGACGTAAATTCCTGAACCAGCGATCGATTCAACTAAGCCGCTTTCTTCTAGCTGTTGGTAAACCTTGCTAATCGTATTACGATGCAAACCTGTGATCATAGCTAGCTGTCGAGTGCTAGGTAAACGGTGAGCGGGAGGATATTGTCCAGAAGCGATCGCAAACTGAATTTGAGCAAACAGTTGCTTAGAGGCAGGTACATCACTATCTGACTGGATTTGGAAGTTCAGCATAGAATTTAGCCCACAGAAGAAGTTTTATGTGCGCCATTGTAGAGGGAAATCTGATTTTTTGTCTAAAATAACGTCAGTTCGCTATAAGAAAATTTATCTGTGAGGGTAGCTACCAGCTATCAGCCTTTAGAATCAAGGAAAGATATTTCTCTGATATTACCTTATGACATTACCTAGATTAGCTGTTGTGTAAAGCCGCTTTAAAATCATCAAGATCATCGCTACCAATTGCGATCGCCTTTCACTTTCGTTCTCATTAGTACACAAATATTGCTTGATAGCTTATACACAATAAAAAAAGACGGAATGAGATTTTGTGCTTTTTCTCAATTTACCGTCTTAATCTAGGTTAATTAATTTAATTGGTCAGACAAATCTAGACTTCCGAATCGGAAGTAGGATTCTCTAGAAAGGTGGGAGAAATAAATG
Organism: Cyanobacteria bacterium P01_C01_bin.72; assembly: GCA_039025955.1. Classification (GTDB taxonomy): domain Bacteria; phylum Cyanobacteriota; class Cyanobacteriia; order Cyanobacteriales; family Xenococcaceae; genus Waterburya. The sequence goes on from JBCCNG010000672.1 coordinate 2,365, forward strand.
CTACCACTGCACCCAAAGCAAAGCCAATTATGTTACGGAATAAAGGCAAAAAATCGGGAGTGCGAATAACCACAGGGCCCATACCGAAGGCGATAAAGA
>JBCCNG010000673.1:0-2445 GCA_039025955.1 Cyanobacteria bacterium P01_C01_bin.72
ATAAACTTTTAGACCTGGTAAGAATTATATTTTGAGACATTAATTGAGACAAGTCTAATTTTATGTCTTGTAAAGTCCACTTTTTGAGACATGGATTTTTTGTGCTAAAAATTTTTTATGACAATTCGAGACAATTATGTCAGAGAAATTTTTGGCTTCAGAACTATCCGAGTCAGATAGAACAAAAGCACTATCTCGATTTAAAATTATTCAACCCTTTTTGGAGGAAGGTGTCCCATTAACTAAAATTGTCGCTACAGAGGATATTTCTCTTTCTACTGCTAGAAGATGGGTGTCTCGTTATCGCCAAGATGGATTAGCAGGTTTAGTTCGTCCCAAACGCCGAGATAAAGGAGTGCATCGTTGTCTCAATGACGAAGTTAAAAAACTAATTGAAGGGTTAGCTCTTCAAAAACCACCCAAGAGTATTGCTCATATTCACCGTCAAATTGAATCTTATTGCGATCGCTCTTCACTGCCAATTCCATCTTACAGAACCGTTTATGGTATTGTCCGCGACCTCGATCCAGGTTTGATTACTTTGGCTCATGAGGGGTCAAAAGCTTATAAACAAGCCTTCGATCTACTTTATACCCAAGAATCAGAACGCCCCAATGCCATTTGGCAAGCAGATCATACCCTTCTGGATATTTGGATCTTGGACGAAAAAGAAAATCCTGTAAGACCTTGGCTGACAGTAATTATCGATGATTACAGTCGAGCGATCGCAGGATACTATATTTTCTTCTCAGCTCCCTCAGCGATACAAACAGCATTGGCACTAAGACAAGCTATTTGGCGAAAAAATAATCCAGCTTGGCACATCTGCGGTATTCCAGAGGTTCTCTATACAGATCATGGTAGTGATTTTACCTCCCGTCATATAGAACAAGTCTGTCTTGACCTCAAAATCCGACTGATATTCTCTACTGTTGGACAACCAAGAGGTAGAGGGAAAATCGAACGATTCTTTCTTACCGTCAATCAGATGTTGTTATCCAAGCTTCAAGGATATGCTCCTGTGGGACACAAATCCCCAAAACCAGTATTGACTCTAACCGAATTGAGTTCAGAATTCGATTGCTTTATCTCTGAATATAACCAGTCCCCCCACAGCAAAACCAAAGAAGCTCCTCAAAAACGTTGGTCATCCAAGGGATTTCTGCCTCAGCTTCCCGAATCAATTGAAGAACTCGATTTACTGTTATTAACCATAGAGCGTTCGCGACGAATTCATCGAGATGGTATTCGCTTTCAGGGATTGAGATATATCGATCCTTTGTTAGCTAATTATGTAGGAGAATATGTCAGTATTCGTTACGATCCAAGGGATATGGCAGAAATCAGAGTTTACTATCAAAGTCGCTTTCTCTGTCGAGCAATATGCCCCGAATTAGCCTCTACTACTGTAACTCTTAAAGAAATAGCTGCTGCTCGTTATGCCAGGCGTAAAGCATTAAAGCAACAAATTGAAGAAAGGGTCTCCATCGTTGATGCTTTGATGGGAGTTAAGAGTAAATCCCAGACTAAATCAGGATCTACAATACCAACTAAGAAAACTAAGTCTAAGCCCTCCCGTTTAAAACGATATATTAATGAATAGCTCACTTCAAACAGGTGCTGATGATACAAAAGCCATAGCCGAACAACAATCATTTATTGTCACTAAAGAATATCGGCGGTTTGCTGAATTTTGTGATGCTTGTATCCGAGAAAAATATATCGGCTTATGTTACGGCGTGCCTGGAGTAGGAAAAACTCTTTCAGCTCGTTATTATGCCAAGTGGTTTTTTCTAGAAAATCGCTTGCCAATTCATCTTCCTTATTTACCTCTACATCCAGAAATCAGTGACTGCAACACCCTACTTTACACGGCAGAAAGTTCTAACTATCCTCGTGCCATCAAAAAAAATCTTAATATTATGGAGGCTCAATTAGGTCGTTTTCTTTGGGAACTTACCCCAAGAGAATCAGGGGCTATTGTCAGGGATAATAACGATCATTGCCGTTTAATTATTGTGGACGAAGCTGAAAGACTTAAGATGGGAGGTCTTGAGCTATTCCGAGAAATCTACGACCGAGGTAATATTGGCTTGATTTTCATTGGAATGCCAGGACTAGAGAAGAAGTTATCCCGATATCCTCAGCTCTACTCTCGTATTGGTTTTGCTCATAATTATCGTACTTTGAGTCAGAATGAAATGCGATTTTTACTCTCTAAATACTGGAAAAAACTTGGCTTAAGCATTAATCCAAATGACTATACTGATGAAGAAGCTATTATTACTATCTGTCGTATTACTAATGGTAATTTCAGATTAGTCAATCGCTTATTTCGTCAGATTGAACGTATTACTAGAATCAACGAACTTAATTGTATAACTGCCGAAGTTGTTGAAGCCGCAAGAGATTGTTTAGTTATTGGCTCTATTTAAACTCGGCTTG
>JBCCNG010000674.1:0-2435 GCA_039025955.1 Cyanobacteria bacterium P01_C01_bin.72
ATTGCTTTATCATCAAAGACCATAGATCGAGAAAAAAACTATTTGTCGAGTATGCAACTTTAGTGGCAACCTCAATATATTGTTCTAAAGTTTCCATTGTGACAAAGTTAGCTTTAGGGAAAGCTTTTTTACGTGCAGACAAAGAAGCTTGATTGATTGGTGGAGAGCTGATAAGAAGTGTTTTTTGAGGTGTAATTTGCTCGACGATTGATATCAAGTTTTGCTCATATTCTTTGATATTGACACCTTTATTTTCACTGGCATCAGCAGTTCCGAGTAAGACTGTTACCATGTCTGGATGATAATTTAAAACATCTTTTTGTAATCGCTTTAGTGCGCCTCTAGTATTATCTCCTGCAACGCCAGCATTAATAATAGTCCAATTTGGCAAAACTTGTTTGAGTCTAGGAGTAAGTTTTAGCGTTCCACTGGGGTCTTTTTCTTTAGCTGTAATGCTATCTCCTAGACAAATTAGCTTAGGCATCAGCATGAATTTGACAGATTCAACATTTCATCTATTTTAAATGAGAAAAGTAAAGGAAAAATTAGCATTTTTCTCGCTTAAGTGTCATGAAACGAGAATAACGAGTAGGTGATGTAGGTGTATCATTCAACCAATCGTTAAGACGACACAAATTCAGTCCAACCGCTATTAATATATGTTGTAAATGAGTTTTGGCTAAACCAACATACCGAGATTGGCGCAAAGCCGAACGCCTGACACCTTGAGATATCGTTCCCTCAATTCCTGCTCTTTTGTTATAAATTTTGAGAAACTCAGGAGTATGTTGAACTTCACGGCGAGAATGAAGCGCAGTATATTCTGGTTTTGGATGAATGGTTAACCCTCTTGGTTCAATTTTCGCACGAGTACATCGACTACGAGAAGGACAAGGAGAACAATCCAATTGAGAAAATCTGATATTAATTACAGGCTGTCCCTTGGAATCAGTCTTTTTCTTCCATCTCTTACTTTGACGACCTTTAGGACAAACAGCAACTTGCTTATCCCAATCGATTTGAAAATTAGAATTGGCAAATTTAGGATGATGTTTAGCTTGCCAAGTAGGGTCATTTCGTACTGGACCAATTAATTCGATTCCATAATTTTCTTGAGCAGAAACTAAATGTCCTGCCGTAACATAACCTAAATCCATCAAGTGTTCTTCTGGAAGTAGGGATTTGCTTGATAGGGCTTGATGGATTGGTTCAACTACTGCCTCATCAGTAACGGTAGATAAAGTTGTCTGAACATGAGTAATGAAATGAGGTGTATCTCGATCGCAGATTTCAGTTACATGAGCCTTGTAGCCTACCCAATTAACACTTCTTTTAGAACTGTAGTGAGCTTCTACATCATAAGGTGAATGAATCGCTATGGTCGAGGGCGGCATATCTTTAGGCGATCGCAATTTAATCCCGCCCTCAATAGGAGCATAAAATTGTTGAACCTAAACTTGTCGCAGAATTTCCACGGCAGGAATCAAGCGTAACCACTGTGGAGCATTGGGTGCGTAAACTTTTTTGAGTAAATTAAGACCATCTTCTCCCATTTGAGTTCCCAAAACTTCTCGTTCGGAATCTAGTTTGGGTAGACGATAATTTTCTACTCTCCTTCCATAACGGTCAGACCAATCTTTTTTGAGTCGTTTGGCTAACCAATCAGGAGCAGCGATCGCCAAACTATTAAGGGCTGCCCGCATTGTCTCCCCCAAGGTTTCTAACCGATTTAGGGGACGAATTGCTGCCAAGATGTGTGTAGAATCAGTGCGTTGTCGTTTATGCCCTTTGAGTAATTCTTTTTCTCGTAATTGGTCTAGAATTCGGTTCAGTAATAGTTCTTCGGCTTCGCCTTTAATCAAGCGTTTGCGAAACTCACTTAAAGCTGAAAAATCAAATCCAGAGTCTTCTAACGGTAGAGAAAGCGCGTATTTCCAATCGATTCTTCCTCTGACGGCATCTGCTGCTTGACGGTCTGAGAGGTTTTCCATGTACTGCATCACACAGATTAAAGCTAATCGCCAAGGCGACTGAGCTGGTTGACCTTTGAGGGGAAATAAATCCGCAAAGTCTTCATCAACGTAAATACTGCCCAAGGTATCTCGAATTTGTAAGTAAATATTTCCTTTGGGAAAAGCTGCACGGGCGACTCGTGCTGTATCTTCTGGCACTGGTGGAATCGGTTGTGGATGTAAAGACATTGATTTGATTTATCCCAAATTTCTACTTTCAGGATATCGATTCTCTCCATGTATTACTTGGTAATTTCTCTATTTGTCAGCTATGTTTTTTATACTAATCAGTTCGGATAGAACTACACTTGAAGCTTGTTTTGATTACTTTCGCCAACAGTATCTTTGCTAGTTTTACCCATCTATTCTCTGAAGATAATCCATCTCCATCGGTCAACTTGAACTCTTCTGCTTTTTCCTCAG
>JBCCNG010000675.1:0-2431 GCA_039025955.1 Cyanobacteria bacterium P01_C01_bin.72
CCAGGCAAACAATAATATATTCATCTAATGGTAGATGCTAAATATAAGCAAGAAAAGCAATCTTTAGAAATTATAATCATTGCTCAAGCTTAATGTTACGACACTGTAACTCAATGAGTAAAAGAGTTGCTATCGCTACTGAAGCTTAATTCGTAATTGAATATTTTAGAACCATACACTTAAAAACAATACACAAAATTAAATCTAAAAATATCCAAAGTAATGTTCAACTTACTTAACGTTTTATTTGCCTTTATTATAGTAGGTATCTTGCTTTTGATTGCAAGGCTTATTAAACACAAAATCAGGCTTTTTCAGACACTTTATCTGCCCGAATCAATTATTGCTGGGGCGATCGCCTTATTACTAGGCTCGGGTGCTTTGGGAGCGATCGCCGTAGCCGCTGGCGCTAGCCCAGATTCTTATATCGCCGGGGGTTTATTTCCTGAAGAGATGCGAACAGTTTGGTCTCAGTCTCCTGGCGTATTTATCAATATTGTTTTTGCGGCGTTATTCCTCGGAGAGCATATTCCTAATCCGAAAGACATCTGGCGTAAAACTGCGCCCCAGGTAGCATTTGGGCAGACTTTGGCTTGGGGACAGTACGTTATTGGTATTTTAGTTACCTTGCTGATTCTCACGCCTTTATTTGGGGCAAACCCAATTACGGGGGCGCTGATTGAAATTGGCTTTGAAGGGGGACATGGTACGGCAGGAGGTATGGCAGATACTTTAGCTGATTTGGGCTTTGCGGAAGGGGGAGATTTAGCCCTTGGTTTAGCTACGGTAGGTATTCTCTCAGGCATTATCTTCGGGACGGTATTGGCACATTGGGGACGGAAAAATGGCTATATCCAGTCTGAACCCACAGAAGTACCAAATGGAGATGCTCAATTCCAAGAAACTGCACCCACGGAAACTAGTGTCGTGTTGGCAAAAAGAGCCCGTCTAATGCGTAACTTTCTGATCGATCCTCTCTCCCTTAACTTTGGTTTTACAGGATTGGCGATCGCCATTGGCTGGATCATTTTGCAGGTTATGACTCTGATTGAGTCGGCTACCTGGGGTAGAGGCGGCTTAGAGTTAATTGGTGCCGTACCCTTATTTCCCATGGCGTTAATTGGCGGCATCATTATTCAAGTAGTAATGAAGCGTCTGGATTTGGATGTTTTAGTTATGCGTAGGCTACAGGAGAGGATAGCTGGGGTTGCATTAGATTTTTTAGTTGTAACTGCTTTAGCAACCATCAATCTAGCGGTTTTAGGAGCTAACCTGGGTATATTTCTGACTCTGGCAATTGTCGGTATTATCTGGAATGTCTTGGCATTTATGTATCTCGCTCCCAAAATTCTCCCAATCTATTGGTTTGAGAGGGGCATTGGCGACATGGGACAGTCTATGGGGGTAACGGCTACAGGAATCTTGCTCATCCGCATGGTTGACTCCGAAAATCGGACGGGGGCATTTGAGAGTTTCGCCTATAAGCAGCTATTCTTTGAACCGATTGTGGGAGGTGGTTTATTTACCGCCGCCGCACCAGCGTTACTCGTCAGGTTTGGTCAGATACCTGTTTTGCTGGGGACTGGAGCATTATTAATCTTTTGGCTCGCTTTCGGCATTATTAACTGCAAACGCACTAGCAAACAGCTACAGGAGGAACGCACAACAGCAAGGGATTTAAGCACTACCGCAGCGCGATAACTTGTCTGGACGGGCACGACTGTAGTAAGTCTAAGTCTCGTGTCCGTGCTGTCAGTTAAAGTGCGAAACTACTACCCATCGGTGACAAGTTAACCTCTTGTGTCCCTAATAGCTAATGGCTAACATCCATTATTCCAATCAATCACCCTCGCATCATAAAGACTTTCAATCCAAACTCTTGCACCACACATCGGGCGATCGGGACGGTAGACAATGCGACATCCTCCAGGTATTTCTACCTCGTATCCATACTGATTAGTATTTCCTTTCTTGACTGTAATCACAGGCTGTTGATCTTTTCCTTTTTGATTCTGTTTAATTCTGTGGGTATTAACGTGAATCACAGTTTTAGCTGGCTTTTGGGGATTTTTCCAGCGGGGGGCGGGTCCTCTTGTGCCTCGCTTAATAATCGGCTTGCCATTGAACAGTGGGATTAGCCAGGTTCTCCCTGTTTTATATGCTCCTTCTACTCTTCCTGCAATCAAAAGTATTCTCAGTCTTCCAGTAGAGATATTGAGAATTTTAGCTGTTTCTGTGGTGCCGACTATCATTTAACTCTAACCTAATCGTTATAGTTTTTTTGACGCACGATAAGTATAAACTAAACCTTGTTATTTAGCGAGATAAGCTGTCACGCATCTAATTTGCTTGTTGTGGCTGACGGGGTGACGAGGTGATAGGGTGACGGGGAGAGAGTTTAACTGTTTTTCGCACAATTTTAAAATATGCA
>JBCCNG010000676.1:0-2429 GCA_039025955.1 Cyanobacteria bacterium P01_C01_bin.72
AGTAATCTAAGTTACAAACTTGATCTAAGAGTAGTAATCTCCAAATTTAGTAAAGAAGAGTTAATTTTCTGTCTCAACCCCTTAAAATGTCAACATTTATAAAGGCGATCAATATAATTGTTTGAATATTTAAAGACGATGCTGATGAGCAAAGATTGCCGCTTGAGTGCGATCGCGCAGATTGAGGGAGCGTAAAATACTGTTAACGTGATTTTTTACTGTCCGTTCCGTGATGTATAGTTGAGCGGCAATTTCCTTGTTGCTATATCCTGTAGCAATTAGTTGCAGTACTTCTTGTTCTCTGCTGGTTAATGGTAAATCTTCCTCTGGATTAGGGGCTATTTTGTCATGGTTAATCGTTTTGGCAAATAATCCTGGACCCATTTGAGTGTAGCCTTGATTGACGGAACGAATCGCCTGGGCTAATTCTGTAGACGGTGTATCTTTGAGCAGATAGCCATCAGCACCATAAGCCATAGCCTGAGCAACATAGTGATCGTCATCAAAGGTAGTTAGCACTAAAATTTTGATTTCAGGAGCTTGTGCTTTGAGTAATCGAATTGCCGCCACACCATCCATCACGGGCATTCTAATATCCATGAGGACAATATCAGGAGCAAGCTTGAGAGATTGAGCAATCGCCTGTTCGCCATTTCCTGCTTCCCCGATAATTTCTAGATCTGGCTGAGTCTGTAGCAGGCTAGATAAGCCTTCTCGAATAATACTTTGGTCATCTACCAGCAATATACGTATAGTTGTCATCATCAATTATCGTGGTTGAGATAGAGGAATTTCAATCTTGATTTGTGTACCTTGATTACGGTCACTAGCAATCTTCAATGTACCTTGGAGGGCTGCTGTTCGTTCGCGCATACTTTGTAAGCCAAAGCCAGTTGTATTAATACCAGGATCAAAACCGATACCATTGTCCTCAATAGTCAGGGAAACCTGATGCTCCGTTGTATTAAGCTCCAGATTCACCTTAGTGGCGCTGCTGTGCTTAATAATATTGGTCAGGGCTTCCTGGACTATTCGTAGCAGGGAGATTTTAATCTCCTGAGTTAGAGGGTAGGGGAAGTCAATGCGATCGCAAATCTCTAAATCACTATGAAATTTGAAGTCAGCCACTAGCTGTTTGATTGACGTATCTGGATAGGGAGGATTTCTCAAGGTAGCAACAGAAGTACGAATATTGCTTAATGCCTCCTTACCCAAATCTCTTGCTTTGGTTAAATGAGCGTCAGCTTTAGCTGGATCTGCTGTCATAAACAGCGCCGTATTCTCTAGCTGAATACTTTGGGCGGTCAAATAGTGACCGACGGAATCGTGTATCTCTCTGGCAATGCGATTTCTTTCCTCCAGAGTAGCCTGATCTTCAATTTGGGCTGCATACTCTCTCAAACGACGATGGGCTTCTATTAACTTGGTTTTACTTCTATTTTCTGCTAATACTGCTCCCACTAGCAACAGAACGAAGGCAAGAACAAAAGCAAACAGCAGTGCTGAATTAAACATCCAGCCAAACCAGACACGACGTAATTCTGCTGGCGGTAAACGGCGTAAAACCCCAGGAAGCGGTCTGCCCAAGGGTATCCCAAAAAAGCGAATCCGCATTAATTCCATGACTTGTAGGGTCACAAAAGAACTAAAAGCCGACAGCGCCACAATCACTCTACCCCACCAGGAAAATAGTAAACAGGCGCGAATGACAACTACTAACAGTAGGGCGGGAAAAACTCGCTCTCCTCTACTGATTAAGGCGATCGCCAGCCAGCTAAAAACAAATCCCGCTAAAATGTAAATTTGCTGCCAAAGCTGCCTGTTTCGGGGCAACCACAGACCCATCAAGCCCAAAACAGCAAGACAAATAATGCCAGCTAAATTAAACCCCGCAGGATGAGATATAAAGTGATGGCGCGGATGGGGAACAACAAAGCTAAAAGCAGCAATCAAAGCAATCCCCAGCAGTACCCATTCTAGATAAAGCAACAGGCGAAAAGGGTGTTTATACCAAGTGCGAGCCATGGAATTATCAGGTTATTATCAGGAGGTAGTAAGTCGTAAGTAAGCGATCGCCATGATCGCCAAAACTACTGCAATAGTAATCTAGCTTTCAATTTAACGAATAAAATTATTTTCAAGCGTACTATAATGCCTAAGCTCGAAGTGTCAATATCTGTTTTCGATTCCCCAATGAGTATCATTAATAGTGATAAATTATTGTCGATCAATGTGTTTAAGTTTTTCGAAACCTGATAGATATAAAATTATTGATTTTCACTTCCAGGCTATTACTTCAAGCAGAATTTATTTGACAATAGTTATGACAATTTTAACTCACAAGAAAAAACAGTATTTAGGGCTTCAAAAATCAGTTGTTGACCACTGAAAATCAACTAAATGCTCTAACTATACTATCTATTGTCTAT
>JBCCNG010000677.1:0-2427 GCA_039025955.1 Cyanobacteria bacterium P01_C01_bin.72
ATGTCTTTTCGTTATAGTTACCGTTGCTCACTCTTGCCTCACGCTCCAGATTGCCTGCATCACTGCTATCATCTGCCGACTGAGCCACTTTACCCAAATCTGCTTCATTCTCTGGCGTAGACAAACCTGTAACCTCCTGCCAATCTAGTTTCAAAACCCCGCAAATACCGACAAATAGTTCATTAGAAACAGGCTTACAGTTAAAAAACCGCGAGACAGGCTGACGACTGCATCCCAATCTTATGGCGATCGCTTTTTGCTTCAATCCCAGATCTATAGCCGCGTTTTTCGCCTTTTCTCGGTATCCTTGCGCTAATTGAAGCGATTTCTCAGCCATAATTCAAGACAACTACTTTCGATTATTGTAGCGACCTTGTTTGAAATATATAAATGCTTGCTGCAAATTGAATCGTCTTTAGCTCTCAGCTCTCAGCTTTTTTCATGTGTAGCGCTCTTTATTTGGATTTCAGATAATCAATTACCACAACTCACCCATAGCTCATCACAAATCACATCATGCCATAACCCTTCTCGTACAAGCATTACAGCATCCTATAGGAGTCGTAAATAAATACAAGACTCATGGAAGAAATATTAATGCTAATCCTTTCCACTTTACTAGTTTGGGCGGTTGAACGTAGCGCCGACGCGCTGCTAAACTTACTGATTGCCTGGCTCAAACAGAAATTTGATTGATTAAAATACAATTGTTCTAATCAACTATTTTACTCTTGCGATCGCTCTCTAATCTCTAATCGTGACAAATTAACATCTTGTGTCCTATCCTCAAGGATTCCCTTTGGTTAAGGATAAGCCCTTAGTCTTCTTCAGCTTTTGAGCTATTTTCACGAATTAGGGCTTGAAGAAATGCGATCGTCATCTTCTGCCTCCTGCCCTCTGTCTTCTGCCCTCTGCTGCCTACCCACAAGCCGATAACTTTGGTATCTTCTAACCTAACTGTGTACGACTATAATTTCCATGCTTGGGCAATATTGGCAATATCTAATTTTAATTCCCACAACAATTTTGCATCTAGTTCTCAGTCTCAAGGATCGAAAAACCCTTAAACCACCTGGAGAATTTATTGACTTAGGCGGCCACAAGGTACATCTGTGGGTCAAGGGGACAGGCAAAACCACTGTCGTTTTAGATCACAGCCTGGGGGGAATTGAGGGCTATTTCTTAGTTGAGGCGATCTCTAAATTAACGCGAGTCTGTGTTTATGACCGTCCTGGATATGGCTGGAGCGATTCTAGTCCGAAACCGCGCTGTAGTGGTGAAATTGTGCAGGAACTTGATCTAATGTTAACTAGGGCAAATCTTCAACCGCCATATATTCTAGTCGGGGATTCTTTTGGTAGCTACAACATACGTCTTTATGCCCACCAGTTTCCCGAAAAGGTTAAGGGTATAATTCTCACTGACGGGTTACACGAGTCGGGGATGCTCAATCTACCCTGGTCAATTACTGCGGTCAAGTATTTGTTTATCTCTGGTTTTGTGATGTCGATTTTCGGCTCGGTTGTGGGCATCATTCGCCTCGCGGGTCTAGGGGGCTTGTTTGAGCTGATTAAACCAGAGTTGAAGCAGTTTAGTTCACTGCAACGCCAAAGAGTCAAAAGATCTTTTTACCACTATCGCCACTGGCTAACGATGGCACGGGAACTATTAAATCTCAATCGTAGCAGTCGCCAATTAAAGGTCGCTCAAGATTTTAACGTGCCAATTATCAGTATTAAATCCCAAACTTTTTTTAAGCCTTCTATCTTCACTCTACTGTTACCCCTCAAAGAAATTGATCGTCTGCGGGATAAAATGCATCATCATCTCAGTCTCTTGTCTGGCAACTTTACTGAAATTTCTGCCGCCAACAGCAGTCATTTTGTCTGGATCGATCAGCCAGAAGTTATGCTAGAGGCGATCAGACAATTATTAGGCAACCCATCTTACTAGTAGCGCCTTTCTCTGCTGAAATTTCTGTGTGTAGAGCGATCGCTTTAGCTAAAATATTATGTATGAATATTGTTAACTAGGTCGAATTAAAACTTTCACTTTCACCTTATCAGTAATCTGCTCTAAATCATTTTCTAATCCTCTAGGATTGCTGATTCTTGCTTCAGGATCATAAACAAAACAGACCAAAGTTTCACAATCTGGATGAGCTTGATACTTATTTATATCAAGAGTTAATTCTTCGCCTAACTTTCTAGCATTTAAACCTTCTCTAGTTTTCTTAATTTCAATTACTATTTTTTCTGGCTTTAATAAGAAATCAGAGCGTGAATTTGCGCCAGCATGACTGGGATTACTTTCTTCTCTTCTAATATCATCAAAATATAAAGTTAGCAGAGAATGAAACAAATCTTGCACATCGTATTCGTCGTTTATTTCTAGCGTTGGACGATTTCTATGGCGCGATCGCATTTG
>JBCCNG010000678.1:0-2419 GCA_039025955.1 Cyanobacteria bacterium P01_C01_bin.72
AAAGCTACGAATAGAAACATCTTGTAGGTCACACATAAAATCACTAAGAGATTGTCTGAAAAGTAAATTTTATCACTTAAAATTGTATTTTATACCTAGACAAAAAGGTGGAAAATATTGTGATTTCGTTGGACTAAATTTGCTATTGAGTAGCAATTGAGACTTTTTAGATATCCTCTAATCCCCCCATATTTTTCTCTTTAATAGCGAAAGAGAGAAGGGACATAATTTTGTCAGCTAAATAAAAATATTTTCATGATTCGCATCTTGTTAGTAGACGATCAGAACATTATAAGACAAGGAATTCAAGCATTGCTTGAACCCAGACCGCAGCTACAAATAGTAGGTACTGCCGAAGATGGTGATAGCGCAATTAAACAAGTAGGGAGTTTAATGCCTGATATTGTGCTGATGGATATTGAAATGCCAGTCATGAATGGAATAACTGCCACTCAAAAAATTTGTCAGCAGTTTCCGAAGACTAAAGTTGTAATTCTTAGCAGCCACAAAGACCTGGAATCTGTAACGCAAGCTTTAGAAGCAGGGGCTGAAGGTTATTTGCTAAAAAATACTTTATCTGAAGATTTGGAACAGGCAATCTGGTCTGTATATCGAGGTCGTTCGCAGATAGAATCGAAATTACTAAAAGAAGTATTTACTACAAACGTAGAACCCTTTCCGCAGTTAATTACTCAAGCACAGCAGAATGGATCTGCTTTGGTTGAGAGACGATCGCCCCGGAAGATTTCATCTAAGTTACACGATAATGCTAATAACAAACACTTACCAAAATATCGGGAAAGTGCAGAAATTAGTTCTAACGGATCGCAATCAACAACTAGTAAGACTAATTTAAACTCAGTTTTGAAACACTCTAAAATAGAAAAATCATCAGATCTGATTGGAGAAACATTAGACATTGAACAATTGTCAAGTGAGCAAGCAACTCAAGATCTTTTTGTTCAACAAGATTCAGTCAAGCCAGAACAGAAACCACAGCCCAAGAAAATATCTTTACAACTTCTCAAGTCGTGGACCAGAGTATTATTAATTGTTCCTATCTTATTAATAGTGGCAATAATTCTAGCCCGTTTCTTAAATCGCCCCAAACCTCAACCTATTTCTAGTTCTGTACCTGCCCAAACTAAATTACCTGCAATAAAAAAAGTAGCAGCTTTGGGAAGAATTGAACCATTAGGAAAAGTAATGTCAATATCTGCTACTACCTCCCTAGAAGCAGTACAGGTGGAACAACTATTAGTACAAATTGGCGATCGCGTAAAAAAAGGTCAGATAATTGCCATACTTGATGGTCGTCAGCGACAGCAGGCAGCATTAGATGAAGCAAAAACGCAATCTGAGGTTGCTCAATTACGTTTGGAAAAAGTCAAAGCGGGGGCAAAACAGGGGACAATTGCTGCCAGACAAGCGGCGATCGCTAATCTGGAGGCTGAGTTAGCTGGAGAGATACAAACTCAACAGGCTACTGTTTCTAGACTAGCCGCCGAATTAGATAATGCTCAGATAGAATTTCAGCGCAATCAACGACTCTATAATGAGGGAGCAATTTCAGCTTCAGAGTTAGATAGTAGAAGACTAAGCCTAAGAACTGCACGAGAACAGTTAAATGAAGCCAAAGCGACTTTAAATCGCACCAAAAGTACTCTTAATGCACAGTTAGCTGAAGCTCAAGCCATACTGGAGGAGACAGCAGAAGTTCGTCCTCTTGACATACAGATAGCACAAGCAGAGTTAAAACAAGCACAAGCAGCAGTAAGCACGGCTCAAGCTGATATAGAACTAGCCTATGTCCGCGCTCCTTTAGATGGAGAAATTCTGGATATTCATACTCGTCCTGGTGAAGCGCTAAACGCAAAGGGTATTGCCCAAATAGGTCAAACCGAGCGAATGATGGTAGTAGCCGAAATTGATCAAAATGATATTAATCAAGTAAAAATTGGTCAAAAAGCAACAATTACTAGTGGTGTTTTTAATAAAGAGCTGCATGGAAAGGTACATCAAGTTGGTTCGTTAATTAGTAAAAACGATATTCTCGACACCGATCCTGCTGCTGATGCAGATAGCCGGGTAGTGGAAGTTGAAATTTTACTCGAACCAGAAGACAGTCAAAAAGTGGCAAAGTTAACCAATCTAGAAGTGGATGTCTTAATTGAGCTTTGAATAAGGCTTGCTGAAAAACTTGAATTTGATACGATATCCGTTTAAAAGCTCTTAGCTCTTAGCTTTTAGCTTTTAGCTTTTAAAGAAATAGAGCATTTTATTGTGCTAAGTGCCAGAAAAATAACCTATCTCTTTAAAAGCTAAAAGCTAAAAGCTAAGAGCTAAGAGCTTTTAAACGGATATCGTATCAAATTCAAGTTTTTCAGCAAGCCTTATTCAAAGCTCAATTAAGACATCC
>JBCCNG010000679.1:0-2410 GCA_039025955.1 Cyanobacteria bacterium P01_C01_bin.72
ATAGCTTGCCTATTGAATAACTAAAAAGCGCAGCGCGTACGCGCAGATCGTCGTCTTACGACGACTTACAAGCCTTTGGCTTGTGCAGCTAAAAGCTGATAGCTACGAGCTAATAACCTATAAAGCAAAGCTAATTCAAATTAGGCGTTTATTAGAAAGATGTGAGTAATGGCTCAAATAAATTGTATGGAGAGAGTGAGAAGCAAAAAAGAGATGAAAAAGAATCCACATCTTTTTGACTGGTAACTTGATTTGGAGGCTGGCTACTTTAATCAATTAGAGCGATTATGTTCTGATTCAATAAAAACCTGAACTCTAGCATCAGGGTCTAGTAACAGACGGATTGTTGGTGGCTGGGAAGTGGGAGTTGTAGAAATAAGTTTTTCGCCATTAACAGGAATATTAGTTTGCTCCAGATAAAATTGAGCCGCTTTCCCTAGAGGAATGACCCGTTTGATTGAGCCATCAGCATCGAAAAATAAACGATATTCAAGACCCTGTTTTAGATCTGCTGGTGGTTGCCATTGACTTGCGAAATAAGCAGTGACTTCCTCTATCACTCTAGGTTGCTGGACTGGCTTGGCGATCGCTAATTCTGAATCTAATTCTGCATTTGATTCCAATAAATCTCTATTTTCTAAAGCTAGTTCTTCAGGTACTATGGCAATCTCCGACTGATTTTGCTTCTGGGATCTGATCGCAGGTAAAGTTGACTCCCCTGGAATTTCCTCAGAGATGATTGCTGCTGACTCATTTTGTTGAGGAATTACAACCGCTGATTCTTTCCCTAGCTCATTTACCTGGTCATTTTCTGGCTTTGAGATGTTAGTTGGGAGAGAATTAGCCGAATTATCTAGTCCTGATTGGCGAGCTACAGTTTCTAGAGGATAGTCCGCAGGATCGGGAATGTCAGGCTTGGGTTTTGGCGTTTCTACGGCAGGAGGAGGGGGTAATCTTTTAGTAGATGCCAGAGGCTCTTTTAAGGGTGATGCGGTATTGGATTGCTGAACTCCCTCAGGTATTTTGGGGGGGGCGATTTCCTCTAGTTCAGGAATTCTGGTAGGCAATTCAGTTTGGCGATCGCTAGTTCTGACCTGTTGCTGTGCTTGGGGTCTGGTAAAAACAATCAGGGAAACTGCGGCGATCAAGATCGCTGCAATGCTTCCCCACAGAGGAATAACTTGCTTACTGGTCGGAGTCTGTTTTTGCTCGGCAACAATTGCGGTCTCTGAAGCTTCTAATGCCGTAAGTAAATCCAATAGCTGTACTGTACCCAGTCTGATCTGGGAATCAGGGCTGTCGTTGCTCAGTGAGCCAAAAAATAGTTCATGATGTACTAACCCCTGAGATTTGATCCGAGGTAGCTGTTCGCTCACTGTGTTAGTGGGAGCAATGTTTCTATCTTGAGCTGCGGCAGACAAAGAACTGGTTAACTGTGTCTGAACATATTCTTTAACAATGGTTTTAAGCTCTAGTAATTTCTGTTGATCACCTTGAATCGTCACCTGTTTTGCCGTTGGCTGGCGAGGATCATCAAACCGCAGTTGAAACTGAATTTTAACGGCAGTAGCTGCATTTTTTCGCTGCCAAAAAAGCGATCGCTTGTGAATTATTTCTAAAGTGCAGGTCGGCGGTGTAAAACGATGAATAGTAGCAGGCATATGACACAAACTTGGTTAGATCTTTTTGTATTTAGTTTTATCAATCTGAATTAACTTGAGCGGCATCAAAGATGGCGACCCAAAGCAAGCGATGACCATTTTGACTACTATAAAATAGTAAATCGCTCAGTAATTTCCAAGCTAAGTTGGCTAAAGATGCTGAGGAAATATTCTGGCTATCAGCAATTCTGGCTTGATACAAATCAATAAATCGATCCAGATAATTTCCCAATAAAGCAGTGTGGTGTGGCGGCTTTTTCTGTTCTGTTACCTGTTCTAATAAACTAACTCCTCGGCGCAATAACTCGTGATGCTGTTTGGCTAGGTAGCAAATAATTAAGACTAAACTTTTTGCCTCTTCCACATCTAGTTTTTTTCTCCCGCCAGTAGTTTTCCGCTGGGGATTAGATGTTCTTAAACGCCAAAGAGTAAGGCGATCGCCAATTACCGATGTCAGGTTTAAATTTTCGGCTGCCTGAATCATCTCCTCTGAACTAATATCAGCAATCGCCTCCAGCGCCAAAAGAACTAAATCTAAATGACCCTTGATATTTTCTAGCTCTTTATTTTGGGTGACTTTGGCATCAGCTAATTCTTGCCATTGATAATATTGAGCGTTATTCCTGATATTGGGTGGCATCTTAATTAGCTAGCATCAAATAAAATAGTTATTTTGTATTTCATTAAAACTTCACTTGTTTTTTCTTAATCAATATTATTGCTTAATTCAATTATTATTTATATATTCG
>JBCCNG010000680.1:0-2410 GCA_039025955.1 Cyanobacteria bacterium P01_C01_bin.72
CTTAAAGATATATGAGACAGTTAGCTAATCTAACTTATGTTAGTAAACATCATGAAAATCTACGTCATGATTAACTAATAGTGCAGTTTACCAAAAAAACCGTATTTCTCGAGTGACTTTATGGAAACAATCTTTTTTTCGATAGAACCTAGCGTATCAGAAGTTTCTATTAAGGGAAATTTAGAGCAATTTCTGATAGTTTTGTCAGTTTCCCTTAGTGTTGCCACTGTATCGCGGATTTTTAGCTGGTTTCGCCAAATTCCTTATACTCTTTTGCTGGTTATTGTCGGTTTGGGCTTGGCTTTTGTCGATATTCGCCTCGTCAGTTTATCTCCAGAGCTAATTTTAGAGATATTTCTGCCCCCCCTATTGTTTGAAGCCGCCTGGAATATACGCTGGCGCAGCCTGAAAGACAGTTTGATTCCCGTAAGTCTATTTGCCGTCGTCGGAGTAGTTATTTCCGTTGTTGGAGTCGCTTTTCCCCTCAGCTATTTTACCGATATGTCTTTAGCGACGGCACTTTTGGTCGGTGCTAGTCTATCGGCTACCGATCCTGTTTCTGTGGTGGCCTTATTTCGAGAATTAGGAGCAAGCAAACGCCTGACAATTTTGATGGAAGGGGAAAGTTTGTTCAATGATGGGGTTGCGGTAGTCGCATTTTTACTGCTGGTCAATATTCCTCTGGGTAGCGGCGAATTTGGTATTTCTCTAATTACGATTCGCTTTTTAACCTTTGTGGGGATTGGTTTGGGAGTAGGGAGTCTGATTGGATTTGGTATTTCTTACTTGACTCAAAGATTTGATTTGCCCCTAGTAGAACAGTCTTTAACCTTAGTTTCGGCTTATGGAACATATTTAATTACCGAGGAATTGGGGGGATCGGGAGTAATTGGCGTAGTTACCGTCGGTATTATTCTCGGTAACTTTGGTTCTCGCATCGGCATGAATCCCCGTACTCGACTATTAGTTTCCGAATTCTGGGATTTTCTGGCATTTTTTGTCAATTCGATTGTCTTTTTGCTAATTGGCGACCAAATAAACTTTTACAGTCTCCAAAAAAACTTTGATTTAATTGTAGTGGCGATCGCTGCTGTTCTCGTTACCAGAGTAATTGTCATCTTTGGCTTAGGCAATCTGAGCAATTTAATTAGCCAAACAAAAACAGATTTGCGAGAACAAACTGTACTTTGGTGGGGTGGCTTACGGGGTTCTGTTTCGATTGCCGTTGCCTTAAGCGTCCCTGTAGTACTCACGGGGAGACAAGAAATTATTGATACTGTGTTTGGGGTAGTGTTGTTTACCCTGCTGGTTCAAGGTTTGAGTACCAAATGGTTGTTGAGTACCCTGAATCTGATTGGCGATCAGCCTTTGCGTCAAGAATATTCAGAACTGCTGGCGCGAAAAGTGGCTATGAATCGCGTCTTAACTTATCTCGATAACAATGAACTAGCTTCAGAAATCGACCCCGAATATTATCGCTATCAACAAGGTCTAGTAAAGGGACAGCTTAAAAGTATTGAAGATAAGATTAATACAATGCAGAGAGAGCATGACAATCTTCGAGCGATGACCATGGAACAGCTTAATGAGCAGCTTTTGGATATTGAAGCGGATACCTATGCTGAATTTATCCGTGCTGGTAAATTAAATGAAAATTTATCTCCTGTACTTCAGGAAGTTATCGCCAAGGCTGGAGAATAATCTTTTTCTCCGCCGACAGCTAAGCTTATTCATTGTCCATTGACCAGGCGTTCTAAATTGAGCGTCTTTTTATCAGCCAATTTGGTTAAAATCTACTTATAACCCCTCATACACATATTCCAGAATTTAAAGCATGAATGCAAAGAACGTTTTAGGTGGAGCCTTAAAAGTCTGCTGTACTAATCCCATGACCGGATTTTATCGTAACGGCAAATGCGATACGGGAGCAGAAGATCGAGGAGTTCACATTGTTTGTGCTGAAGTTACCGCTAAATTTTTAACCTTTAGTAAAGAACAGGGCAATGATCTAAGCACCCCCATGCCGATGTACAACTTCCCAGGTCTCAAACCAGGAGACTGTTGGTGTTTGTGCGCTTTGCGCTGGAAAGAAGCCTTGGACGCGGGTTTTGCTCCACCAATTAATTTAGAAGCTACCCATGAATCGATGCTCGATTTTATTCCTCTAGAAGTATTGAAAGAACACTCCATGGGGTTGAATAAATAGAAAGTCACGCAAGACCCGATGATTAACTATAGCCAACTGAAATAAGTTTGAATCATCCAAGAATATTCATTTAGCTAGTTATATGTCAATTATAAACGGCGATCGCTTGTTTGATATAGAGATCAGGCGATCGTACTTCCTGAGTCAAAAAGATTATTTGGTCTTTTTTCCACGCCAAGACAATAAGTGCAAGGATTTTACAAA
>JBCCNG010000681.1:0-2409 GCA_039025955.1 Cyanobacteria bacterium P01_C01_bin.72
AAATTTAAGAGTCAGATTTTAGAAACAAGCATTCTTTTTGCCAATTTATTGTCGCCAAAAAGGTGTATTCAAAGCTACACAATGGTCAAAAAATAACAAATTTAAATCATACTTTGTACCTTACTTTTCATACTTTATACCTTACTTTATTTAGTTTTATTGATCTTAAACCACAGAGCCAGGTTAACTGTTTTCCAAATAGTCATGGTATCCACTGCACTATTATCCCGAGCAATATAGCGTTGATAAGCAGTTTGAAAGGTATCTAAATTTACATAATTGGCGATCGCCTTAGATGGTGACGCAGATATCTGGCGGGCTAAATCTGGTTCGTGGGTTCGTAAACCAAACTCAAAAGCGGCACTGAGATTCCCTTTGTCGCCGCGCTGCTCTATTTCTGGGGGCAAAATCCCCTGCAAACCACGGCGCATGATCCTTCTTGTCAATCCCTGGCGCATTTTCTGGTTAGCTGGCAAGGAGAGGCAAAACTCCACCAGGCGTTTGTCCCAAAAAGGATAGCGGAGTTCCACATCCCAAGGGGCAGCGGTGCGGTCTAAAAGTTCTAGGGTAGTAGGTATTGAACCCACATTAATCGCATTAAAATGCTCTTCCCGTTCGTTGCTGGTGGCAATAAAGCTTTGGGCGGCTAACTTTTGCCGATGTTCGGGGAAATTACTCCGCTCCAATAAATCGGGATTGACTAAAGCCAGGGAAGAAAGTTTCGGCTGATTGCGGGCAAGCTGGAGCTTGATTTTGTCTACTACTCCCCGCCAGCGCCAATAAAGATAGCGAGTCAGCTTGTTTTTTGCCATCATCGGCTGTAGGGCATATTCCTGGAAGTAAGCCCAAAATAAAGGCAGAAAAGGAGTCTTAAAGTTACGGCAGTAGCCCTGTAATTCCGGGATGAGAGATCGCCAATGACCACCCCGAGCCAGTTCGCGCATGTAGCCAAAACCATGGGAGACAGAACTGTCCCCATCAAAACCATCTAGGATTACCCGTACCCCCTGTGCCTGTGCTATTTGATATGCCTGCCAGTTGAGGTAGAGGTTAGCGGCAAACTGCGGTTCATCCTGATACCAGATAATCTGCTCTAGATCAATCATGGGACTAAAGCGATCGCCAGGGACATAGTGAGGCTGTAATTTGTCCCCTTGGAGAACGGAATTAATATAAAAACTTTCGTCCGACTCAGGAACTTGGTCAAATACAGCCGAAAAAGTATGCAGTTCAGACTGTTCAGCTCTCAGAAGATGACGAGCAACACAGGTGATCGAAGATGAATCTAGACCACCACTTAGCATCGAACCAACGGGATAGGCAGAACGCAAACGGCAGCTTACTGCTTCGAGGAAGATCGACCGAAACCGAGCCGCATATGCTGCATCAGAGTCTAACTTGAGCTCATATTGAGGATCTAGCTGCCAATAAGACTGGAGCTTTAATTTCCCCGCCGTGATGATGAGACTATGGGCAGGAGGCAGCCTCAAGATCTGCTGATAAATAGTAGCCGTTTTATCGTAAAACTCGGAGGTGAGAAATTCGCCGACTCTGATCTCATTGAGCTGACGGGGAACTGTCGGTAGACAAAACAAAGCCTTGATCTCCGAAGCAAAGACAAAATTTGACCCTGAATGATAGTAGTAAAAAGGTTTGACCCCAAAATGATCTCTGGCACAAAATAATTGCTGACGAGCAGCATCCCAGATCGCAAAAGCGAAATCCCCCACCAGATGATCAACGCAGGCTTCTCCCCACTGCTCATAGGCGCTTAAAATAATCTGACTATCAGTAATTGCCGACTCAGGGGAATTTATGCCCAACTGATCAATCAATTCAGTTCGATTATCAATCCGCGCATCAGCGGTAATCACCAAACCCGATTCACCGAACCCAGGCAACTGCTCCAGTATAGATTCGGCAGTTGTCCACAACAGACGATTGCCCAGGGCGATCGCCCCATCGAGCCAAATACCTTGAGCATCACTACCGCGATGAGCCAGCAGATCCACCATAGCGGCGATATATTCTCTTTTTACAGTCTGGTCATCACCATAGTGAATCCCGGCGATCGCACTCATTTTATGATACTTGTTTGCTTTTGTTCATCTAAACTACCGCTTGATTGTCAACTTTGAGTAAACCCTTTGCGGCTAATTTACCAACCAGCTTAATAATATAGTTAGCGCAAACTTCAGGTTCGATATCATATTCGGCAAGAATCAACTCTTGAATTTCCACTAGGGTTTTCCCAGACTGCATTAGTCCCCAGATAAAAGAGCCTGTCTCATTTAAGCCATAGTAAACTCCAGACTGAAGTTCTAAAATGACTGTTTCTCCCAATAATTCTGAGGAAGCTTGAGATTCTGAGATGGTAACAGTAGATTCTTGCCGAATATGATATCGAAC
>JBCCNG010000682.1:0-2403 GCA_039025955.1 Cyanobacteria bacterium P01_C01_bin.72
AAAAAACAGCGAGCTAGGACAGGAATTCTTCCCGCACAGGATCTAACTCAAGATCTGCTCAGAGTTATTGCTGCTATCGGTATACTTTTTGGCACAATGTTTGCCCTTGGCGGATTCTTACTCTTACAGTCTACGACAGGGTTTATTTCTCTCATAGTTGCCGTCACTAGCGGCTTTTGGCTACGCCAACTCAATAAGCATCAGCGAATTTCTATGCCCAAGCCTGGACTAGAATAGCGATCGCCATTCAAACATTGAACATTGTAGTTTAGAGAGATTCCCATTCTCTTGAGGGAAAAAATATGGTGCGAGGATTTAAGCCTGCGTGTCCTGAAGAATAAATGCTAAATGTTAAATGCTAAATGTTAAATGAAATCATGGCCCTGAAAACACCGCATCTTCTACATCTTGGCGACTGAGGGAATATTTAAAAGAGCGACTGAGATTTTGCTCCGCTTGCGCCGCATCGTAATAGCGTACCGTCAATTCTTCCGTTTCGAGGCAGATTTCTGCTTTCCAGACGGATTTTTCTATATTCCAGCAGTGAAGAGCTTCGCGATTTTGTTGACAACCTTTGCTGCGTAACCAATCTTCAATAGTAGGTAAGGTGTGATTGTAGAGAGGAGTGTCTGCTTCTGGTAAACTCACTAAAATATTCTTGAGATTTATAAGGTGTACTAAAGATTTTATCTCATTCCATCGACTCGGTTATTTTGTCTTGATCTTGATGGTTATGACAAACAACCACTTTATTAGCTCTTGAGCAAAAAGAATCAACAAATTAAGCTTTTCTAGTACTTAACTATTAGTCATTATACTGTTTACAAAATTGGTAAGTAATGAGCGTCTAGTCTAAAGAAATAATGAATATTCATATCCTGAGAGACAATATTGTCAAAAACAGGAATAGTTTCCTGGGAAAAATTCAGAATACACAGAAAAACCTCAACTATCTTAAAGATTTAGAATCTTGGGGAAGCGTTGAGATTATTAATTTTAGTGAGTCTTATATTGAATATCGATTGATCTAAGGCTGAACTCAGAATCTGGAAAAGTGCTGTCTCGAATTTTGAGGCAGTTTTTTTATTGCTGACTCATGATTCATTTTTCTTTGACTTGACTCAAACCGCCCAAGAATACCTTCTAGCAGGATAATAGATACTGTAGCCAGAAATAAAGAATTAGGTCTGTTTTAAATGCTAATCTTGTAAATCTCGCTATGCCTTTAACTTCCTAGAAGCAGAATACGATGCCCTCTGATCAAACCCAAAACTACGGTCTCCCGATAGAACAAATTAGCTATAACGAACAAGGATTAGTTCCCGCGATCGCTCAAGACTACCTCGACGGTACGGTATTAATGATGGCGTGGATGAATCGAGAATCCTTACAAAAAACAATCGAGACAGGAGAAACCTGGTACTGGAGCAGATCTCGTCAGGAATTGTGGCATAAGGGCGCAACTTCGGGGCATATTCAAAAAGTGCGATCGCTACATTACGACTGCGATAGCGATGCTTTACTAATTACAATCGAACAGATTGGAGATATTGCCTGTCATACAGGAGTACGTAGCTGTTTTCACCAAGTAGATCCCAAAACCAAGACTTCCCCTCCAGCAGATACCCTTTCGGAAGTTTATCGTGTAATTTGCGATCGCCTTGCCAACCCCAATGAAAAATCTTACACCTGTCAGCTAATCGCAGGGGGAGATAACAAAATACTCAAGAAAATCGGCGAAGAAGCTGTAGAGGTAGTTATGGCTTGTAAAGATGATCAACCAGCAGAAATAGCTTCCGAAGTGGCAGACTTGCTATATCATACCCTAGTGGCGATCGCCTATCATAAGGTCGATATCCGCGACGTTTATCGGCAGCTACAGTCAAGAAGATGACACGCCCTAATACTCATTGAAGTTAAGCTTGTAAGCTGCTAATTTCTTGCTGAGAAATCATCTAAAGCTCTGAGAAATTTCTCAGGAAAGTATCAGTATGCGTTCAGCTAACATACTGGTAGTTCTCAGCTAAGAACTGGAAGTTGAGAAATGTAACGCCGTAGGACGGATATTCTTATCCCATGAAGTTGTTACACGCCCACCCTCAAACAAAAAGACCAATGGTTTCAACGACTAAACCCTCAACCATGTCTGGGTCAACAGCGACTTCCACGCTTAATTCTGTCGATTTCTCACCTGTATCTGCTGTTAAGAAAGAAACAGTTTACTTTATCTGACTTTTCCCGTTAAGTGTTTTGGGCAAGCTCGCAGCCTTCACAAAGGTCGTGTAATTTTAACCAACCACGCCAAAGAACTTGGATTCCAATGGGAGTCTGACGACGATGTTCAAGATATCCTCCCAGATAAGCAACAGCCTCCACTGCCCAAGCAACAGTTAAAATGGTCGG
>JBCCNG010000683.1:0-2400 GCA_039025955.1 Cyanobacteria bacterium P01_C01_bin.72
TTGCCCCTACAGGCAAATCTTACACTCGACATCTACAGACAATCTTGCATGAACAACAAAAAAATAGGAACTTGTTTTCTAGTATCTCTAGTATTAATTTTGGGCTTGAGCTTAATTTTACCCATCTCTGCAGCATATGCTGACGACGAGCCTTTATCTGCTTGGAAGAATAGCGCTAGCAAATCAAAGATTATGGCTTTTGTCAGAAAAGTTACCGATCCTGATGATCGCCCTCACTTCGTTCCTGTAGCAGATCGCATTGCTGTTTTTGATAATGATGGCACGCTATGGGCAGAACGTCCGCAATATTTTCAACTTGACTTCCTAGAGGCAACTAAAGAAGCTCAATCTCAAATTAATCTCAAAAAACTACCTAAAGATATCCGAAGAGAAATCGATGCTGATAGAGATGGCAAAATTGATTCTGGGGAAATCAAAACAGCGTTAACCGATGCGGCTGTCTTTGAAGGTATCGACACCGAGGAATATATCGAAATCGCCGCAAATTTTGTCAACAACCAAAACCATAGCAGCTTTGATTTTGGCGATAACGCACTATATCCCAGATTTGATGCTCAATACAAAGACTTAACCTACGAGCCTGTCATTCAATTAGTTAATTATCTGAAAGATAATGGCTTTAAAGTTTATATTTGCTCTGGTGGCGGTGTTGATTTTGTCCGCTCCTTTGCCGAACCTGCTTATGGTATTCCCCCCCAAGAAGTGATTGGCTCGGCAATTAAAACTAAATTTGATCGAGAATTTGGGGGCAAAGTAGAGCGTCAGGCATTTCTCGGGCAATATAACGATAAATTTGGCAAGCCTGTAGGTATCGAAAGACATATTGGCAAAAGACCGATTATTGCTGTGGGCAACTCTGGTGGTGATTATGAGATGTTTCAATACACCGATGTTGGTGTAGATAAGTCTTTAATCGTGCTGATCAATCACGATGATTGCGCACGAGAATATGAATATAACAACGTTCCAGGCGCAGTTGATACAGGAGGAAAAAAAGATGAACCTCTCAATAAATCTCTAGACGAAGCTCAAAACCGTGACAATTGGCAAGTAGTCAGCATGAAGGATGACTTCAAGACTATTTTTACAACTGAACTACCGCCAAGAGAAAATCTAGCTTGTCCACTATAAACTAACGACACGATTTAAATACTAATGGATAGGGCTGTTGCTCTATCCAATCAGAAAAACCTCATAAAAAAGCCCATGACTTCTAACTTGCAAATAAACCCCAAAAAATCAGCTTCTCCTGGTAAACCGCCTCTCAAAGATATGGTTTGGATTCCCGGGGGTACTTTTGAGATGGGTTCAAACAATCGTAAATATCCTGAAGAAAGTCCAATTCATCAGGTTGCGGTTGATGGCTTCTGGATGGATAAATATTTAGTTACTAACAAGCAATTTAGAAAATTTGTTAAGGAAACGGGCTATGTGACCTTTGCCGAAAAGCCCCCCACAGCGGAAGACTATCCTAACGCAGATCCAGAGCTATTAGTTGCGGGTTCTGCTGTATTTATTAAACCAGATCGACCAGTAGATCCGCGCAGTGTTTGCTGGTGGCAATATGTCCCTGGGGCAAACTGGCGACATCCAGAAGGTGCGGGAAGCTCGATTAAAAATCGCGAACATCACCCAGTAGTTCATATTGTGTATGAAGATGCTTTGGCTTATGCAACATGGGCAGGTAAACAACTACCAACAGAAGCTCAGTGGGAATGGGCAGCACGAGGGGGTTTAGCAGGAGCAGAATTTGCTTGGGGCGACGAATTTATGCCTCAAGGCAAGTTAATGGCAAATGTTTGGCAAGGTAGATTTCCGTGGGAAAGTCTCAAATCCCAGCCTCCAGGCGTGGAAGCAGTTGGTAACTATCCCGCTAATGGTTATGGGCTTTATGATGCGATTGGTAATGTATGGGAATGGACGAGTGATTGGTATCACGAAAGACATCCTGAAAATTCTGCTAAAGCTTGCTGTACGCCGAAAAATCCTCAAGGGGGAACTGAAGCAGAAAGCCATAATTCCAAGCTTCCATCCCCAATGCAGAAATCTCGCAAGGTGTTAAAAGGAGGTTCTTTTCTCTGCGCGCCTAACTATTGCGCCCGCTACCGTCCTGCTGCTAGACATCCAGAAGATATTGATACTTCTACAAACCA
Organism: Cyanobacteria bacterium P01_C01_bin.72; assembly: GCA_039025955.1. Taxonomy (GTDB): domain Bacteria; phylum Cyanobacteriota; class Cyanobacteriia; order Cyanobacteriales; family Xenococcaceae; genus Waterburya. Next base: position 2,175 of record JBCCNG010000683.1, read on the forward strand.
CATTGGTTTTCGGACAATTATTTGCCCTGGATAGTTGATTAATAAACCGCGTCTAGTTTGAGCGTGGGGTAGGCGAAGCCGCATTCTTTGGAGGCAGATCGTCCTAAAGCGATTGTCTTGAATGTCAAGTTTAATTTGTCTTCAAAGGCGATCGCTAAGTAAATAATTCAGCTAAATTAATAAGTCACCACCATAAAAATTACTGATGAGGTTTACAACTTTAAAA
>JBCCNG010000684.1:0-2397 GCA_039025955.1 Cyanobacteria bacterium P01_C01_bin.72
ATTGTAAGCGGGGGGCAAGATAATGATGTGAGGATTTGGAAATGGCGTACCTGGGAATTGAAACACGTCCTTAAGGGACACGAAGAAGAGGTGAGAACAGTGGCAATCAGCAACGATGGCAAAACAATTGTGAGTGGTAGTGGCGATCGCACGATCAAAATTTGGGACACTGCGGGAAATCTGCAATCCACTCTACGGGGTCATGAAGAAAAAGTTGATAGTCTCGTGTTGAGCAATGACGGATATATCGTCAGCGGTAGTCGAGATCGCACAATCAAAATTTGGGACTTGCAAACTAAAACCCTTGAACAAAGCCTCAAAAGCGAAGATTCTGAGGGAATTAATGCGATCGCCAGCAGTGCTGATAAAAGTATTGTGGTTAGTGGTGGCAGGGAAAAAACCCTCGCGATCTGGCATCTTAAACGATAATCAACTCAACTTTGAACCAGATGCAGTTTATCTGGTAATCACCATACAATATACTTTCTTCGTATATATATTTGCTTATTTATTTTATTTACCATAAGACTTTGCGGGAAACAGTAACATGAAGTCAAATTTATTATCCACTTTAATAACTTGCAGCATCGGTTTAGGAGCGATTGCCGTTAGTGCGGAATCAAGCCATGCTCAAAGCCGCTTTACCTGCGACGTGAGCCAGATGTCTACCACGGTTCATACAGAAAGAGGCTCGATTCCGCTAATTCGCTGGGCAGATAATTCTTTTCCGCCCCCCTTTACCCCCCAAGAACGTTGTCGAATAGTCTCTGAGCGCTTTAAAAAATTTGATAACAACGGCACACTCAAATATATCAAAGCCGACACGATTAACAACCAACCCGCTCTTTGCGTCGCTGCTTATAAAGGCGGCTCTTGTCTCCCTGATGGGCTACTGGTAACTTTCAAACCTGGCACAGATGCTAATCAAACTCTGCTCAAAATCCTTGACCGTCGCGTTTGGGCTGCTAGTGGTCCGATTGAGCTTTCGAGCGCGGGAGAAGCCGATTTAATTTCCGAGGTTGATGGCACTACCTATGTAAATATGGAAGCTTTTCTCTCCTGGAGTGATGAGCAATGAATTCGAGGTAGTAGGTAGTAGATTCAAGATCAATGACTACAATTGTTAATTGCTTTCATAAGTAGGTCAACCAAATTAAACGTAAAAGAAAGACCCTTATTCTCCTATTGTCCAACTGTGACAAGTTAAGTAAAAATGCGATCGCCAAGAGTATGCCGAAAAAGTCACGATTGCTTCTATTACTTAAAATCAGTTGACAAGCACTTTGCGAAGCTACATGCGTCCGTGCCTTTGTCCTTGACCGAAGGGAATGCTAAAGCATACCGCTTCCCATATCCTTTAGGATAGGACACACAACCTTGACTTGTCACCAGTGGTCAATTGTTAATTGCCTTCATGTCCTCCGTTAAGACTTTGAGACGTACGATTTGCTCGCCTTCTTCATCTAGAGGCACTTCGATAATGTCTCCAGTCAAAGTTTCCAGACAGGTTAATAGCGATCGCAAATGGGGATTAGATGCCCCTGTTTCGACGTAGAGGCGGTCGGCAACGTTACTAATGCGCTTCCAGGTAGTAAAGAGTTTACCGACAGTTTGTTCTAGGGTAGTGGCTTGCTTGACTAAATCTGCCGCCGTATTGATACAGTCGAGTCTTAAAGCTTCTTCTAGCGCCATTTCCATGTCTACCGCCTTATCTCGGAGGGTTTGTACCTGCGCCGCCGCATCGAGATATTTAGCCAGGTTTTTGGCTTCGCTAGTCATTAATTTAACCGTATCTATATCGGGGCTTTCAGCAATTTCTTTTTTTATTTCTACTAAATGAGATTCGGGCAGTTTCTCCATTTCTCGCACTAATGGCGCTAAATGGCGGGTGGGCAAAATACCTTCTTGGGCTTTTTCCTTGATCTCATCGGGTAGTAATTCTGAACTCATGGCAGTCCATTCATCCGCAAGCTGTTTAACTTCCCTACGGGTAATGCGATCGCCTTTTTGAGCCGCTTCACTAACAAGCTGCTGGATTTCGGGGGCAGATTTTGCCGTTTCCACAAACGCCCGTTTACTAAAGTTGTTAATGTTTTCTGCATCCAAGACTCCATCTGCGAGGAGGGTATCAGCACTATTTGCCAGTTGAATCAAAGCATAAGCCTGGGATTTAGTAATTTCGCGATCCTTAAGCCAGTTCAAAAATCCCGCGCCTCTGCCTTCGCCCCCTTTCTTTTCCCGATCTCTAACTGAACGCAATACCCGTCCACGCCAGATATCTGTTTGTAGGTCAAAGCGATCGCATATTTGCCAGACTGTATCCAACTGAGCGCGAAAATCTATTTCTAAAATTTCTTCATCTTCAGGATCGGGCAGCCTAAAATCAAAATCTGCGGG
>JBCCNG010000685.1:0-2387 GCA_039025955.1 Cyanobacteria bacterium P01_C01_bin.72
CCGATTGGATGCCCCGTAATTTAGATCGTCGGGTTGAAACCGTCACGCCGATCAAGGAAGCCCTTTTGATTACCAAGATTAAGGAAATTCTAGAGATCAATTTAGCTGATAATCGCTATGCTTGGGAACTACAGGCAGACGGCACTTATCTTCAACGCTCTCCGAAACCAGAGGAAGCAGAATACAGCGCACAGCATGTATTTATGAATCAGTTGAGGGTACAAGCTAAAGATCATTTGTGACAAGTTACCCTAAAGGGTACACTCAATGCGGCAAGTGCAAGCCTCGAACCATAAGAGTCTACGATGTTTGTCAAATAGTAATGAGCACCTGAAGGACGCTTCGCGCCCCAAAATAAAGATGAGAAACTAAATTGATATCCCAAGTATTATGATACTTGGAAGTGTTTTCAGCATTAAAAAGCCGAAGTTACAATGGTGCAATTTTCGCCCGAGAATGAGCATGGTTAGAGGAAAGTAGACAAATAAATTGGTGAAAGGACAAGAGTGCCTTATCCCGTTGGAGAGAATCAAAAGAGAAAAAAAATCCTCACAGAAAACATTTCCATTACCGCTCTTGGAGGAGAAATAATGAACCAAACCAGGCAAAGTCAAAAATTATCGAACAAAAGAAGCAAAAAAAAAGAGGCAGGACTGAAAGTTATCAATCAACATACAGCAGGGATCGATATTGGTTCGAGGGAACATTGGGTTTGCGTGCCATCAAGAGTCACAGAATCAAATATTCGTTGTTTTGGTTGTAGCACACCACAATTAATAGCACTAGCAAATTGGTTAAAAGAATGCGGCATAACGAGTATTGCAATGGAATCGACAGGAGTAGAATGGATACCTTTATTTAATATTCTCACTCAGCATAATTTCTCAGTATGTTTAGTCAATGCCCATCATGTCAAACTCGCGCGTTCCCTTGCGCCTTACGTCGGCGCGGGGTCGCTCGTCAAAACAGTACCAGGAAGAAAAAGCGACGTTCAAGATTGCCAGTGGTTACAGCAACTACATAGTTATGGCTTACTTGCGCCTTCCTTTATTCCTGACGGGGAAATAGTTGTACTGAGAAGTTATTTAAGACAAAGAGAAAATCTGATTCAAACTAGTTCAACTCATGTGCAAAGAATGCACAAAGGCGCATAGTTCGCCGCATGTAAGCCCTAACCCAGATGAATTTATCATTGCACAAAGTTATTAGTGATATCACAGGGGTAACAGGATTGAATATTCTCAGGGCAATTATTGCTGGGGAAAGAAATCCGCAAACTTTAGCTAAATTAGCACACCAGAGAATTAGAAGTAGTCCACAACAAATTCGGGATGCTTTGACAGGTAATTATCGTGATGAAATGGTTTTTATTTTGCATCAAGAATTATCTTGTTACCAATTTTATCAACAACAAATTGAATTATTGGACGAACAAATCCAACAGTGTCTTGAGAAATTGCCCTCTCAAACTCAAGAGACTTTGCCCCCTTCAACCAAAAAAAAACCTCGTGACTCTAACCAACCCAAATTTGACTTACGTTCTCACCTCTATCGGATTACAGGAGTGGATTTAACCCGCATCGATGGTTTAAATATAGTCACAGTACAAACCATCATCAGTGAAGTAGGATTAGATCCTACTAAATTTAACAGTGCCAAACATTTTAGTTCTTGGCTCGGGTTATGCCCTAGTTGTCGGATTACGGGGGGAAAGGTGAAAAGTTCTCAGACTCGTCGAGTCAACAATCGAGCTGCAACAGCTTTTCGTTTAGCAGCTCAAGCTGTTAGTCGTTCTCAATCTGCTTTAGGCGCATTTTATCGGCGCATTCGCTCTCGTGCTGGTGCACCCAAGGCAATTACTGCTACCGCACATAAAATTGCTCGTCTATTTTATACTCTCTGGACCAAACAAGACAATTATGTTGATCTGGGAGCTGATTATTACGAACAACAATATCAAGAAAGACTCATCAAAAATCTCAAGCAAAGAGCTAAATCTTTTGGCTTAGAAGTAGTTGAGGCATCTTCTACTTGATTTTAGTTTCTGGAGAGTAATAAGTAATAAGTAATAGGAGCAATTGTGACTTTTTCGGCTTACTTTTGGCGATCGCATTTCTACTATCATCCCTCATCCTTACGAACAGAGAAATTGCTTTTTCTCATTAAAAATGCTGTACGACCATATATCACGGCAGCAAACTAAGTAAGGCGCATTCCCAGGCAAGACGAGGCTGTACGTAACTAAGCAAATACTGGCGTGTTTTCTCCCAAGTGTCCATAAGTTTTAGCTGCTGACCTTGCTGCCAATAGTAGTATTGCAGGTAATCCACCAGCCACAGTTGAGTTGAACTATCTACCTGACTAATAATTGCTTGGGCTAAACTCAG
>JBCCNG010000686.1:0-2368 GCA_039025955.1 Cyanobacteria bacterium P01_C01_bin.72
GATTTTTTCCCTTTCAAAGTGTATATTTCGCTAGATAATTTAGGGGGATTATGACTTGAGATACATAGCTTTGAGCCTAATTGAAATCTTTATAAAAATAAGTTGAGCAATTGTTAAATGAATCAGGAATAGTCGTGATGATTCAAAGTAGTGCTTTTAGCATGAAAGAGGGAATAATTCTAATTAACCAGAAATTATATGGATACATTGCAAATACAAATTAGCGAACTGCGGAACAAAATAGACTCTCTGCATGAGCTAATCGAAGAAATTGGCATTCAGGTCAAAGGCTTGAGTAGTCAGTCTAGCAAACGGGTTGAGCAAGAGTCTTATTCGTTGCCTAGTTTTAGCTCCAGTTCAGCTAACTTAGTTGGCAAGCCTGGAGATTCCGAATATCAGCTAACTCACAAAGATATTCTGGTAGACGATAACAGCAGCAGCAGTAGCGCTAATTCCAACAGTGACAATCTTGCTCCTGACACTCAAATTCGTCGTCTGACAGCGCAACTTACTGCGGCATATAACCGTATTGCGGCACTAGAAGAACAATTATTAACATATCGTATTCACTCTTAGATGACGATAATGAGCAAACGTACTTTCAATGACAGTGAGTAATTGAGTGGAAGTCCAATTTTGTTTGAGCTGAGTTGCAATCGCGCAGCCTCCTGCACCAACACCTTCTTTGACATATCCCTGAGTATAAGCTCGCAAGCTAGGATATCTTGAAGTAGCGAAGCTTAAGCCAGTAGCCAACAAAGGGACTCCACCAACAAGTTTCGCCAAACCAACTGTATTTCCTGTATTATCTTCTGCCACCCAGCGAGTTGTACCCACTACAATCTGCGACAGCTCAACCGTAAGCTGATGATATTTAGCGATCGCCTTGATTAAAGCAGATACTGCTAGCATCTGTGTTCCTCCCGCTAACATTACCCCTCCGTAACGACTGGCGGCGATTGCCATTCCTGCCACCGTAATCTGCATGGGATCGCCGATTGCTGCCACTAATTCCCAGGGATCAGTAGACTGGTTTGAGAGCTGTGCTTTAGATAACCCAGACTCGACTACAGACCATTTTTGACGATGATTACACTGTGGATGGCTACTATTGACCATCCCCTGAGCCTCAATCCCCAAGGCGATTAAAAGCGCCAGAGCAGTTGTTGTCCCACCCACGACGCATTCACCGATAATTAGATAATCAGCATTCTGAGCCAGTTTTTCGCCCCATGCCAACCCCTGATTAAATAAATGTTTTACTTTCTCTAAAGGCATTGCTGCACCAGAGGAAAGACACTTCGCCGCAACTCCCGACAAATCAATCGTCTCTACCGTAGGCGGATAGGGTAAGCCAGCATTAAAAATATAGGTTGGTATTTCTAGCGCTTCAATCACCGCACGAGAAATAAACGTGGGGGAAACTCCCGCCTCTAAAATTGGCAATGGATGAGCATAATGGGGCTGTACTCCCCGTGCCAAAAACTCCGCATCAGCGATCGCCGTATATTGCCGCGCCTCTGGTGTTGCTCCTGCGGCGGAAATACCGGGAATCAATGCAGTCTCGGTGAAACCCAGCACACAGACAAAACTAGGGCTAGCCCCCTGGTATCGCCTCAACCAGCGAAATCCCGACTGTAGCTCACTATAAACATAAATCATTAAACGCCCAATTCTGATTGGTTCTGTCTATCTTACATTTAAAGTAGTTGGGATAAGAGATGGCATTGTCCGAATCTACATCACAGGTTATTGGACAAGCGATCGCACCAGTGCCTATGGAAACTATTTATTCATTGGCAATGAGGGTAAAGAGTTTATCTTTACTGATGATCCTGTGGGGGCGACAACTAGGTCAAAAAGCAGACTGTATAAGGGAAATAGCCCTCATTCCTTTTAAATAATAAGGCGTTTTGTGGGGTGATAATTGAAGTAATTGTAAAACGAGATCTTGAAAAAAAGCGTTCGAGTCCAACCAATTTTGATCAGATATACCAATTGAAAAACTACTAGAACGAGAATATCTACGCTTTGGCTCACTGGGACGAGAAACATATTTAGCGACTCCTTTAGATTTAATATTTTGTCCAATAAAAGTAGATAGACTATAAGATAAACAGATTAATAAAATGAGCGAAATAAGTCGGCGGTCGCTAACTCTTGTAATCTCAAGATTATATCCTCCTCGTTTAAAATCACGAAACGCGGAAGCGAAGCTTCCCAGTCGTCTTACGACGATCTGCGCGTACGCGCTGCCTTCTATCCCCATTCTCTTAGCATAAGCAGCAGTCGCAGCAGTCAAACTATCAGGGTTAGTTAAAATAAACCAAGTTTCTTTACTACTTTTCTCTTGATAGTTTCTTTTCCA
>JBCCNG010000687.1:0-2365 GCA_039025955.1 Cyanobacteria bacterium P01_C01_bin.72
GTAATGAGTAACAAGTAATAGAAGCGATTGTGACTTTTTCAGCATACTTTTGGCGATCGCATTTATACTTATCTTGAACTCTTATATGGTGGCAAGGATAATCACAAGAGCCAGTTTATATCCCTGGCGACGCGGAGGCTCACTGCTAACTCACATCAGACCTATACTATTAACCTGATAAAGTTAAAAAGCAGTCTTCACTTAAGTTTTTAATGTCTGAAACTTTTTCTCCTGTAGCAGCAGAAATTCAAGCGATTTTTGATCGTATTGCTCCCGTCTACGATCGCCTTAATGATCGTCTTAGTTTTGGACAGCATCGCATCTGGAAGCTGATGACGGTGAAGTGGAGTGAGGCAAAGCTGGGAGATCATGCCCTAGATGTCTGCTGTGGGAGTGGAGATCTGGCGTTACAGCTAGCTAAACAGGTGGGTGAACAGGGACAGGTTACGGGGATAGATTTTGCCTGTGAACAATTGGCGATCGCTGAACAAAGACAGAGCCTCAAATGTCCCACTGTATCGATGAACTGGCTCGAAGGAGATGCTTTGGCATTACCATTTCCTGATAATCAGTTCGACTGCGCCACGATGGGTTACGGATTAAGAAATGTAATCGATATTCCCCTAAGTCTGCACGAATTATGGCGAGTCCTGAAGCCAGGGGCAAAAGCGGCAATCCTGGACTTTCATCGTCCTGATACAGACTACATGCAGCTATTTCAGTCTTGGTATCTGGCTAATATTGTCGTGCCTACTGCCTCAGCCATGGGTCTAAAAGAAGAGTATGCTTATATTAGTCCCAGTGTGGAGAGATTCCCGACTGGCAAAGAACAGATTGAGCTGGCTCGAACAGCAGGATTTAGCCAAACTGTACACTATCCTCTCATGGGAGGCATGATGGGAATATTGGTGTTAACTAAATAGAATAATAGCTACAATTAGTTTTCTGTTCACCCAATCTTATTGTCGATTCAAGATACTGTTTTGGCACTAGCAAATCTCTGGATATTTTTTGTTCCCCCTATAGCTGGTAGCATCATTGGCTATTTTACTAACGATATAGCGATTAAGATGCTATTTCGTCCTTACAGAGCGATATACATAGGCAAACGCAAGCTTCCCTTTACTCCTGGGCTAATTCCTAGTAACCAAGGGCGTTTAGCGCAAAAAGTTGCCGATACGATTATGGGTTCATTGCTGACCCCAGGAGAAATACAAAAGCTAGCTCAAAGATTATTGGCAACAGAACGGATTCAGGGAGCTATTCTCTGGCTTTTAAAACTGGCTTTGGATCAGGTTAAATCTGACCGCGAACAGAAAACGGCAAAGATTTTGGGCAATATCCTGCGGGATTTGTTTAGTCAATCTCTACCCCGCCTACTCAAAGTACTAGCCAGACGGGATGATTTTTTAGAAGCACAGATCAACCAGATTTTTGATCAGATCCTACTCAATTTTCAGCTTAAGGATGCTCAAGCAAAGCAGTTTTCCGACTGGTTGCTTGGCTCTGTATTACCACCAGACAAAATTCGCCGCGCTATTATTGATTTTCTGAGCGATCGCAATATTCAAATCATCGATGAAGGTTTTCGGGAAAAAACCAGCGGTACTTATTGGGTGGTAGCAAATTTATTTGGCTTACGTAATAGTCTACTCAGACTACGCGCTTTTTGCCTTGATGAACCAGAAATTACCAATGCTCGCCTAGAAGAATTGAGCTTCTCCCTACAAATTCGCGATCGCGTTAAAAATTGGCTCAAAAATCTTTCGCTGCAAAATCTACCAGTTTCTACCGTCAGACAACTGCGTAAAACAGTCCGCGAGGCAGTCCGTAACTACGTGCGGGAAGAAGGCAGAGAAGTGATTACTGGCTTAGGAAAATCAGTTGAATGGGAAAACCTAGCGGCATTAATCCTCAAGCGTCTCCAGTCTTCACCTACAGTTAATGATTCTTTAGAGGTGATCAGCCAAGAATTAGCTCTCGTGCTGGAGCGTTACTTAGAGAAAGATCTCGAAAAACTAGTGGCTCAAGCTATACCGATCCTTTCCATTGATCAGGTAATTATTGATCGCGTCTCAGCAACCACCCCCGAAGAATTAGAAGAAGCCGTACAGGGAATCGTTAAAAACGAACTCCAGGCGATCGTTAATTTAGGCGGTATTTTGGGGTTTATCGTCGGACTATTACAAACAGTGCTGCTATTTTTTAACTAGCTATGCGATTAACGTCAGTTCGGGATAATAAAATTTATCTGTGAGGGTAGCTATCAGTTATCAGCTATCAGAGCAGAGAAAGAAAGCTGTGTTAGTGATTGGGTGGTAATTACCGTCTTATATGTGCCATCATTAAAAGACTAAATTAATAC
>JBCCNG010000688.1:0-2365 GCA_039025955.1 Cyanobacteria bacterium P01_C01_bin.72
GGGTAGAGGAGTCAGACGAGAGAAGTTAGTACTAGCTCCCGTCCGTGCTACCCCGGCATCGGCGATCACTTCAACTACCCTAAAATCCTTGGGAGAGAGAACTGTAATTGCTCCCTGACCTGACTGGGTAGTTGAAGTGATCGCCGATGCTGGGGTAGCACGGACGGGAGCTAGTACTAACTTCTCTCGTCTAACTCCTCTACCTAAAGGTGCGAGGGCAAGAGTAACAGGCGCAGAAGGAGAATGGCTACGGCTAGATTATGGTGCTTGGATCAAAGCCGCAGAAACCAAGTTAGTACCAGGAAATATTGCTCCACAATCAATCATTCGTGGCGCTACTTCCCGCAAAAAAAGCGGCGCAACCGAGATAATCTTTCCCTTACAAAATCCTGTGCCGATAGAAATTAAACAGCAAGAAGACAGCATTACTCTTACTCTGCACAACACTACCGCTCAAACTGATACCATTCGCTTAGATCCAGACCCCATAGTCAAACGCTTGGATTGGCAACAGATATCTCCCACACAAATCGACTATACTTTTCAATTCCATAGTCAACAGCAGTGGGGTTATGACTTAAGTTACGCAGGCTCTAATTTACTCTTTTCCCTGCGGCATCCTCCTCAACCATGGACTAGGGAAGAAAGAGAAAGAGATCGCTCTTTAAAGGGAATTAAAATTTTATTAGACCCTGGGCATGGAGGTAATGAGAAAGGGGCTAGAGGTCCTACAGGATATCCCGAAAAGGAAATCAATCTGATCATATCTAGATTAGTCAGAGATAAATTAGAAAATTTGGGTGCAGAGGTATATCTGACCAGAGATACCGACCAAGATGTTTCGCTTCGGGATCGAGTGGCGATGATTGACGAAATTAAGCCCGATCTCGCTCTTTCAATTCACTATAATGCTTTGCCTGACAGTGGTGATGCCGAAAATACTCAGGGAATCAGCACCTTTTGGTACAATACCCAGGCTCATGCTCCTGCTGTGTTTTTGCACAATTATCTGGTAACAGAATTAGGTCGTTCTGATGCGGGTATTTTCTGGAACAACCTTGCCTTAACTCGTCCCCATACTGCGCCTGCGGTTTTGCTAGAGCTAGGCTATATGATTAATCCAGAAGAGTTTGAATGGATTACAGACGAATCCGAACAGGAAAAACTGGCAGAAACCTTAGCTGATGGTATTGAAGCATGGTTTTTAACCGTGGAGTCTCGTTATCTTCAACAAAATACTGTGAGCGATCGCTTTTGAGGTCGTAGGTAGTAGAATGACTATTTCTAAAATGATTATATTATAGTCATTAATTTGCGATCGCACGAACTACAATTAAAGCAAATGCTTGAAAGTTAATTAGTCATGTCTTCTAATGCAATTACTTTAGATTACTCTCAGGACTGCAAACCGACAAGAGAGCTAGTAACAGCGGCTTTATCTCACTTTCCTATACTCACTAGTAAGGATACAGACTGGGATGGTATGTATTTAGCATACGATCGCATTATGCAGCCTGGAAAAACCCAAGAAATTGTCACTCCTCAATATAGCGTTTTAATTTTCACAGAAACACCACAACTAGTTACTTCTCGCCGTAACATTGCAGGAGAAGTTAAGCAAGAATCAATTCAAGTAGCAGATGTAGTTATTATTCCTGCTAACGCTACCCATCAAGTAGAGTGGTCACGTCCAGGTTCGTGGATTATGTTAGGGTTCGAGCCGAGAATATTCGATCGCGCTTTATACGAGGCAGTAGATTTAGATAATATTGAAATTGCCACTCATTTTGCTCAAAACGATCCTTTAATCCATCAACTAGGCTTACAACTCAAGCAGGAAGTAGAAACAGGGGGTTTAGGAGGAAGATTGTATGCCGATGTGATCGCTAATTTGATGGCAGTACATCTATTTAATCACTACGCTACCACTAAACCCCAAATCAAAACCTATACCGATGGTTTACCAATTTACAAACTAAAACGAGTCAAAGAATACATCAATACCCATTTAGATAAATCCCTCAGCCTAGATGAATTAGCTCAAGTCGTCCAAATGAGTGCTGGTTATTTTTCCCGACTCTTCAAACAATCTACAGGCTATACTCCCCATCAATATCTAATTCGCCGTCGCGTTGAGAAAGCGAAACAACTATTACGCCAAAGACAGTTAAGCATTGCTGATGTGGCTTATCAGGTGGGTTTTGCCAATCAAGGACATCTTAATTATCATTTTAAGAAATATACAGGAATTACGCCTAAAACAATGCAAAAATCTGATGATTAATTTTGTTTCTGGAGATTTCTGTCAATTTTTGCCGATTAATTTACATTAAAGGTATCAACAGTCTTCAATATAGAGTGTAAA
>JBCCNG010000689.1:0-2358 GCA_039025955.1 Cyanobacteria bacterium P01_C01_bin.72
ATCAGGATGCCCCTCTAGGTTGATCGCTAGCTCCATAATTTCCCAGGGTTTGAGGGGATTCCCTGCCAGGCTGTTTGCTCCCAATAATCCCCCGACAATCGCTGTAGCGGAACTGCCTAAGCCTCTTGAAAGAGGAACACCTAACTTGATGGTAATTTCCAGGTTGGGGGGAGACTGCTCGATCTGCTGATAGAAATAAACCACTGCCCGATAGAGGAGATTGTTTTCCCCCAAACCCACTTTAGATGCTTCTTCTCCTTCAACTACAATTTTTAATTTAGTCTCCGTATCGACAACTACAAACTGAAACTCATTTGTCATTGTCAGAGCCGCACCGAGACAGTCAAAACCAACCCCAATGTTAGCTGTAGTCGCAGGAACAATTACCTTAACCTGGTTCATAAACTCCTTACTCCTTACTCCAAATACCCCAACAGTTCTAAAGTTTCAGCCTGAGAAAAAGAGCGTTTTTGGGCGATCGCCATATTTTTAATCTGTTCGCGAAACTTCTGGTATTGCTCTGCTGGTTGAGGCTGATCTAAACAATGCTCAAAGAGATACTGAAAGTTGCTCGCACCGCTAAACTTACCGTACCAGACATCGGGTTCTCCCTGGGAAAATAAATAGTAGCTAGAGCGATCGCTACAGAGGGAGTCTACATGAATTCCTGTTTCATAGCGCAGACTCTCGGCAGAATAGGGGGCATTAGCGATAAAGCCACGATGAGCTAGGTAGTCTGTTACTTTGATTAGGGCGTTATAGTCAATCCCCGGTATTTCCCAGCCATAGCGCAGTCTCAAACCATTAAGCACCTGTTCTAGGGCTACATTACCTGCACGTTCCCCGATGCCGCCAAAAGTGCCAGATATCCCCCTTGCTCCTGCCAATACTGCCTGGATGGTATTTTCTAAAGCTAATCCGCGATCGTTGTGGAAGTGAACCGCTAGGGGAGTTCGATCTTCGGTAAACTCAACTAGGTTACGTAGCCAGAGTTTGCTGTCTTCTGGAGTCAAAATACCGACGGTATCGCAGAGGAGAAACTGTTCGATGTAGGGCTGAAACTTAGTGATACATTCAACCAAAAAGTCAAAGTCGGCGCGGCTAGCATCCTCGGCGGCAAAGCAGATTTTTAAACCTTTGCTGACGGCATACTGGAGGTGAAAGATAACTCGATCAATCATTCTGCTGCGGATCTGATTGATTTCGGTCTGTGTGGGATGGGCGTAGTGACTTGAGAGAGGATCTCTTAAAGTTAAAAGGCGATCGCTGACGGCATTGAAGAGAATAATGGTTTGGACACCACAGTTTTGGGATTGCTCGATATATTTCTCTCCCATCATGGTGGAAGCGGCAAGAATATTTTGCAGTTCCAGATGAGTTAGTTTCTTGACTAGTTCAGCCTCTGTTGGGTGAATAGCTGGCATAAGCGCCAAGTAGTGTACCCCTGTCTGAGCAATCAGTTGAGCCAGAACGTTTTTGGTGGCGGTATCAAAAAAAATGCCCACCTGCTGTTCGCCATCTCTGAGGGTCTCGTCAAAAATAGTTAGGGGTATCTGCTTCATCACCAAACATTATCATAGTCGTAGTATTAAGATACGCAAATTTTAGGTTATAAATGCACTCTCAAGAATCAAGATTTTCTCATTCGGGACTAATCTGCTATAAAGTAACTCTAAATTTGATATTTCGGTAGTGGGTGAGTTGAGTAAAATTTATGAGTAAGTTATCAGAACAAGCTTCAGCCAGTCTTTCTGTAAGCATTGGGGCTACTTTACCCAATTTAGTTCTGAGGACTAATTCTTTACCTCAAATGTTGCAGCAGGCGGCGCAATATTCGACGGGAATTTTTTTGATTAGAGAGCGAGAAAGCTCTGATTTTTTGGCTTATAGTGACCTCCTCGAAGCTGCCGAACGGATTTTAGCCAGTTTACGCCAGCGAGGTTTACAGCCGCAAGATCGAGTTCTGATTCAGCTCTCAGATCCGCGACAGTTTTTGCTCTGTCTCTGGGGCTGTTTCTTGGGCGGATATGTTCCCATCCCCCTGAGCATGGATCTCAGCTTGGAGCGTCCGAAACTGCGACAGGCTCAAGAGTTATGTCTGCCATCGTTGGTAGTTACTGAAGGAAATATTGCTGATTTAGCTACGGTAGAAATCGCCAGTTTGTTAGAGAGTGATCGCGATCGCCAGTACTATAAGGGTAATTTGGATGATCTGGCGCTTTTATTATTTACTTCGGGCAGTACAGGGAAGCCCAAGGGGGTAAAGTTATATGTTCGTAAATTGCTGGCTAGCGTTTACGGTAATGCAGAGGTAAATAAAAAGTCTCAGCAGGATATTACTCTTAACATGATGCCCCA
>JBCCNG010000690.1:0-2330 GCA_039025955.1 Cyanobacteria bacterium P01_C01_bin.72
AGTTGGCTAATAATCTCTAGCTGCTGCTGATGTATTGCGGCATTATCATGATTTTCGCCCAAGTAAACGACCTGATCTGCCGCAACCTGAGTAACTATGGCTGGGGTACTGCTGGCGGTAACTATTGCGGCTAAAGTATCAGAAACAAAAGGCGGAAGTGAGAAAAATCCGACTAAAAAGATTCCTGTAAGCCAAACTGTGGGACGAAATTTAAAATACATTCTGAACGAGAAATAATGTTATTAGATGGTATTAATTTTATGAGTGTTTAAGCTGATATTTAACTCTTCTGGAGCGTATTGTATATTATGACTGTTTCTACTACTTCTTTGTCTGGGCGATCGCTTTCTTTAGACCACCAGAGTTTGAGTCAGGCGCTAATTGAAAGAGAAAACATCCTCATTATTCAAGACCTTGATGGGGTCTGTATGGGTTTAGTCAAAGATCCTTTAACGCGAACTATGGATGCAGGCTACATCAAGGCAGTTAAGGCGCTGGGCAAGCATTTTTTTGTGTTGACCAACGGGGAACATATTAGACAGCGTGGAGTTAACGGCATCATCGAACGAACCTTTAGTCCAGAAGAGGCTCAAGCAGAGGGTCTTTATCTTCCAGGTTTGGCAGCAGGGGGAGTACAGTGGCAAGACTGTTATGGTAACGTGGTGCATCCTGGCGTAAGTGAAGCGGAGATGGCATTTTTAGAGGCTGTACCTTTCAAAGTGAAGGCTTATCTCCAAAAGCTGGGTCAAGAGCTGCAATTTGGCATGAGTAGTGAGCAGTTGGCAGAATATATTCAGGCGACAGTCTTAGATAATAAAGTTTCGCCGACAGCAAACCTTAATGTTTTTCACGAGACTTTCAAAGACCGTGGTGAACTTTATGCCCAACTTCAGCACAAAATGAAGGGGTTTACCGATGGCTTATTAGCAGAAGCACAACAGCAGGGTTTAGGGGACTCTTTCTTTGTCCACTATGCACCTAATTTGGGTCGAGATGAACAGGGAAGGGAAGTTATGCAGCCAGCGCGAGGGGAAGATTCTGGCACAACTGACTTTCAGTTTATGCTGCGAGGGGCAATTAAAGAAGTGGGAGTGTTGGTAATTCTGAACCATTACTACTATCTACAAACGGGAAAATATCCTCTGGGCATGAATTTCAACGCCAGAGAAGCACCAAATAATCAGGGGGATTTACTCCAGCTTGTGAAAGATAATTTTGACCCTGGGCTGATGCCAACCATAGTTGGTGCAGGGGATACCGTGACTAGCAAAGCTGTAACAGAAAACGGCAAAACCGAATATAAGCGGGGGGGAAGCGATCGCGGTTTTTTAGAATTGATCCAGGCTTTAGGAACAGAGTTTGCTACAGATAATGCGGTGATCTATGTAGACAGCAGCGGTGGCGAAGTCAAAAACCGTCAAGCATTAACCATAGACCGCAGTAATCCAGATGAAATCAAGGTTTTGCAAGGGCCTGGAGATGCAGGAGATCTCGAAGACCCTTTAACTCTCAATTTTGTTTTCCCGAATGGACATGAGCAGTATATTGCTTTCTTCTGCCAGGTAGCTCAATCTAGAAGTATCAACGAGGAAATTCTCTAGGGTCAATAGCATTTTTAGTAAATTAAGTTTGTGTTTTCTAAGTAGCTAGTGGACATGGGCGTAAATAGAGTTACCATTCAATTCATCTCAAACCCTTTCTGTATCTTACCTACTACCTACTACTTAAGCGAGGCGGTACTAGTCGCCAATCCCCAATCTCTCAAACAGTTAACTTCTAAACTATGGGTTTCAACAGCGTGATTGTATAAGGCGAAAGCGGCGCGTAGCGCCCAGTCGTCGTTAGACGATATGCGAAGCGGTATCCTTTAGGACGATCTGCCTTCAAAGAAGGCTGCTTCGCCACACCCCACGCTCAAACTAGACGCTGTTTAATTAACGTTTATTTCAGCAGCACTTAAAATATATTGATGGAACAACCTAAAAATAGCAAAATAAAATTTTCTAAAACTGAGAATACATTAGAAATCTATATTCCCCCTGCTAGATTTCGGTGTTATTTAACTACTGTAATATTGGGGATGGAATTCATTTTTAGTTTCCCAATTTTATTAATGGGTTACGGAATATATGCAGCAGAATTTCCTTACAAAATTGTTTGCGCTGTATTCTCTCTTCCTTTTTTAGCAGGTGCTATAGGAATGGGGGCTTTTTTACCACATTTATTATTTGCCAGTACTCATATTGATATTGACCATAAGCAAATAGCAATAATTCGCAAAATGTTTAGTTCAGAAATAGATACTGATACTACTTTGGTTATTTTAAGGG
>JBCCNG010000691.1:0-2323 GCA_039025955.1 Cyanobacteria bacterium P01_C01_bin.72
GCCAACAGCGACAATTGCCACGGGTCCTGCTACCTGTTGAGCATTTTCTTGGAAATTGTTAATTAGCTGCCAAAAACCCTGAACTGTAAGCTGAATAATACGTTGAAATTCATTTGCTCCAGCAGTAAAGCCTTCAACTATTCCCGATGCGCGACGACGGACAATATCTCCGTTTGGTGCTAGCATTACGCCGATTTTACCTTTCCCATCTTGACCAACATCGGGGGTAACATCAAGATTCACAATTTCGGTACCTCTTTTAATCGTCAGCGTCAAAGGACGGTTGGGAGACTTTTGAATTTCTTGGCGCAAGTTTTCTAGAGCATCAGCAGAATCACCTAGCTGCACGTCATCTATTTTTAAAATAATGTCTCCAGGCTTGACTCCAGCCTGAGCAGCGGCAGATTCAGTTTGACTCAATATCTGGGGTATTACCACTCCAGGCTTATAATTAATGTCTTGGAATCCGATCGTAAATGCTTGACCGACTAATAAGAAGTAAGCAAAGATTAAATTAGCAATTACCCCGGCGCTGATAACGATCGCCCGATCCAATACAGGACGGTTACGCAATAAGTCAGGATCATCAGGAGGAATAGTACTCTCTGGATCGTCGTCGGGAAAACCAACATAACCTCCCAAGGGAATAGCTCTGATAGCATATTCGGTTTCTTCACCCTGATACTTTAAAAGAGTTGGTCCAAAGCCGATCGAGAAGCGATTAACTCTGATCTTTTGCAATCTTGCGGCTGCAAAATGCCCAAATTCATGAACTACGATTAATAGAAGTACGACTGAAATTGCCGCTAATACTGACATGTTTTAAAAATATTACTTTTATAAGGGTATAGTACAATTTACTATTTTAGAACATTCTTCTGCCGATCTTGGCACTATAGAGGGTTTTAGCATGAGCAATGACTTAATTTGGCAACAAAACAGTAGCAATCTGAAAAATAAAGCTAGCTTAGATGCGATCGCTAGCTGGTGGTCAGAGTTAGAGGGTAAAGAAGTGGCTTGGCAACAGCGGTTACTGCCTGATAGTGGCGACGTCAGCAATCTCGACTGGCAAGCGCAAAAGTTTGACGAAAAGCTGATTTTAGCAACCCCAGAAATGAGGGGAATCACTCTCTATTGGCACATTAATCAGGGTCAAGATGAGCGTAATATTACACCCAGTAAATTAAATCTCAATCCGACCCAGCAGAGACTATATATCTTTCCCCAATCCCAATCTCAGGTAGTAATTAGCGTTAGTTTGCCTCAGGCTGTCTATGAAAAAATAAATCTGCAAAATCCTCAGCTAGCAGCAACAGTCAAAAATAATCAGGGAATTATCTTACTGCGAGATAAAACTACAAAAAAAGAGGTTAAAGTAACTTTGAGTCCAGAACAGATTTCTCAACTATTCGAGCAGCTCAAAACCATCAATAATCAATAACTACCTAAGACAACAAATTTATGAATGAATTTTGGGATCGAGTTCTAGACTTCTGTATTCAAACTACTGAGACAGTTAGCGATCGCCTGATGCAAGATTTTGGCAAAATACAGGCAAGTGAAAAGGAAGACGGTAGCTTAGTTACTCAGGCAGATCAATGGTCAGATCAGCAGATTCGAGAGGCGATCTCCAAAACTTTTCCCGAACATGGTGTTTTGACTGAGGAAACAGTACATGTCCTCCCCGCAAACGACTGGTGCTGGATTGTCGATCCCATCGATGGCACAACTAACTTTACCCGTGGCGTACCTTTATGGTCGATCTCCATCGGACTCCTCTACAAGGGCATCCCTGTGTTTGGCTTTGTTTACGTCCCACCCACTAAACAAACATTCCATGGCTTTTGGTCTGGTGATTCGGGACTAACTGGCTATGAGGGCGCATATCTGAACAACCAGCCGATCAAAACCAGTAGAGAATATCCCAGCGGGACACAGCTATTTAACCTCTGTGCTAGAAGTAAAGCCATCCTCCGCCACCCTTTCCCCTGCAAAGTCAGAATGCTAGGCGTTGCCAGCTACAACTTACTTTTAGTCGCCGCAGGTGTTGCCATGGGAGGCGTGGAAGCTACTCCCAAAATCTGGGACATAGCAGCAGCCTGGGTGGTTGTTAAAGCTGCTGGAGGAGAGTTTGTCTTTATTGATGATAAATTCGATTTTCCCCTCAAGGTAGGTGAAGACTACTGCAAAGTGTCAATTCCTAGTTTGGGTCTCTGTCGCAGCGAGTTGATTCCCCAATTCAAGCCTTTGGTAGAGTGTGTTTTGCGTCGTTGAAAGCTGAAGACACTGGCAGTAGCATATCATAGTCTGTGCACACTCTAAC
>JBCCNG010000692.1:0-2316 GCA_039025955.1 Cyanobacteria bacterium P01_C01_bin.72
GACAATTACCATATAGCAATCATTTAAAATGACCAAGAAAAATCTCTGGTGCAAATCAATATATTTGCCTTTACTATTCGCCTGTATACCTCTAACTGCCTGCACTCCCGAAAAAGCCAAAGCATTACGTTCAGGAGCAGTACAGTTTAAAACGGAGTCTATTGCTTGTATTGATGCCATAAATGTGATGCATCAAAAAGAGTTGGAAGCACCTCCCAGAACTGCTGAAGAAATTCAAGAAGAATTTATCAATAATATTTTATCTTCTGATAGTTCCATTATTTTACCCAATGAGGTAGGTTTTGCCTTAGAACCCTATGCACCCCCACCACTCGGGGAACAATGGCAGGAATTTACGAATAAACTAAACACCCAATATATATCTTTTGCCAATATTTATGATGATTTAGAGTCAGGTAGCTTTACCGCGACCGAATCAGTCCAAGAATCGGCTGAATATGCAGAGATTTTAACAATTCAAATGGCTGGATTTACTCAGAGTATTAATGACAATCCACCAGTTTTATTGCAATATCGTACGGCTATTGCTGCTGATTTAACTAGATTAAAAAACCAGTATCAGGTTGGCGTATCTGCTGATGAAAAACAAGAAATTAGAAATGCTGCTACTGATTTATTAACTGAATGGCAGAGAGTAAAAACTCAAGAGGAAGAGCTGAGAGACGGTAAGGATTCAGGTAGAGGTTGAAGAAAAAGAGCGATTTAGGTAATGTAGAAGTCAAGATGAGTAAGCAAGCTTCTACGAAAGACAGAAAGAAATTAAGCCAGTTGTCCAGAGAAGAACTGGTGGAAATAATTTTGACTCAACAAGAAGCAATTGAACATCTCAAGCAAGAAATAGAGAAGTTAAAAGTAAGTAGAGATCTAGATAGCAAAACCTGATCAAAGCCACCAGCATTAGACCTGCTAAAGAAATCAGAGACAAAGAAACAGCAAAACTCAGGCGAAAAGAAAAAGCCAGGGGGACAACCAGGACACCAAGGAACAACGCGAAAGGGTTTTGGTCGAGTAGACCGCTACGAAGTTTTAAGAGCAATTAATTGCCACTATTGTGGTCAAGATTTGGCTTCAGCAGCAATTGCCACAAGAGAAAAACGAGCCGTAGCGCAACTAGTAGCTAACCCAATCGAAATAGTAGAGTATCAGCGTTTGGCTCTCGAATGTCCTCATTGCCAAAAGATAACAAATTGCAATTGGTCGCCTCAAATAATTCCAGGACAAGACTTAGGAATTAAATTACAAGGATTGTTAGGGTGGCTAGGCAACTACGGACATTTACCATACGAAAAACAGCAAGAATTATTATGGGAATTGGGCAAAATCGAAGTCGGAGTGGGAACGTTAGTTGCTACTAATCAAAGAATATCAAGTGCAATCAATCAAAGTGTCAATCATCTCCAAGACTGGATTAATCCCTCATCGCCACCACTGAATATAGATGAAACTCCTTGGTCAGTCAAAGGAGTAAAAGAATGGCGCGGACGCGAATGCGTCCCAGTCGTCGTAAGACGACGATCTGCGCTACGCGCTGCGGTATTCGCCAATGCGGATTTTTGTTTGTTTAGAGCCTCTGATACTAGAGGAAGAGTTGAAATAGAAAATCATTTGGGAACAGAATACTCAGGGACAATTATTTCTGATGATTTTAGTGCTTACAATGGATACAAAGCTAGTTCGCAACAAAAATGTCTGGCACATCTGCGCCGTCATGCCAAAAAATTAATTAAGACACCTGGATTACATAACCAGTCGATTGGCGAAGCTTTGATTGGCATTTTTGACGAGGCATTTAAACATCATCGTATTTTTCGAGAAACTCTTGATGAGGCTAACTACTTTGATTGGGCGGCAAAATTTAAAGTCAAAGTTCAACAGACCCTAACTCGATGGCAGAATCGAGCAGGTTATGAAGCAGGAAAACTGCTACGGAATTTGAAACTCAAAGCAGAGCAATGGTGGTATTTTTTAGACCATCCAGAAATACCTCCAGACAATAATTTAGCGGAACGAGCTTTAAGATTAGCCGTTACTAAAAGAAAAGTTAGCGGTGGTTCTCGTTCAATGGCAAGATTTCAAGACACAGCTAATATTTTGAGTGCAATACAGACGTGTCGTTTTCAAGGTCGCTCTGTGATAGATTTTTTGGCCTTGGCTCTCCAAGGTCAGGCTGGAGTTAGCGTAAAACCTTCTCTAATTCCTAACACCTGAATCTTTACCTTTTTTTCATGTCTCTCTACTTATGGTCGCACTTTTAATTAGTCTAAATTACAGGCTTAACCAAGCTTTCAAATAATA
>JBCCNG010000693.1:0-2309 GCA_039025955.1 Cyanobacteria bacterium P01_C01_bin.72
AAAGCGACTTGGTAAATTTAACAAAAATAACTCCAAATATCAGTGGATTTATGAGTACCTAAGTCAAGTAAATGCAAATCCCAATTTAATTCAGCTTAGTTTGGAGTCGGTTCTTTTCCAGCCCGTAGTTCAATGGCTCATACCTTATAGACGTTAAACAATTAACAATTCCCATTAAATAACAAGGAAAAAGAATTGAAGTACCTAAATACCGTCAAGGTAAGGTCGCTTCATGATTATTACAGGTTTGAAATCGACAAATATAAACAATCATCACCAAATTTAGCCTTAAAATGAGCAAAGAAAAACAATTAAAAATAGCTTGGCTACTGCCGTTTATGGGGACAGGGGGAATCTCCTTCCAGCATCTCCTGTGTGAATTTAGCCAGATTTATCCTCAAACCATTACCTTTACTGGTGGTTGGCCTGGATATGCCGAAGGCTTTGCCGACACTTTTGCCATCGAACAGGTAGGAGCGACGAGATATATCAAGCTGGGGCAAACTCCCACTGGCTATAGTATTGGTTTTTCCTATGTCTCTCCCAGTATTGCCTGGAAACTGCTGCGATATCAGCCTGATGTGGTGCTAGTTAACGCCTTTTCCGTCTGGACAGCGATCGCTCTCTTGCTTAAGCCCCTTGGCAGATGGCAGGTAATTTTGATTCTGGAGGGTGGTTCTCCCAGCGTTAACTACGAACAAGCTTCATTGCGGATTTGGTTACGCAGGTTTCTCGCTCGCCAGGTAGATGCCTTTGTTGCTAACGGACAGCGAGCGAAAAACTATCTGACCAAAGTTGTTGGTGCGGCACCGAATCGCATCTTCGATCGCCCTTTTCTGGTGCCTAGTCTGAAAGCTCTCGAACAGTCAGATATGGCAATCGATCCAGGGCAGCTAACTCTGACCAAACCAGTCTTTCTCTATGTGGGACAGTTAATTGCTCGTAAAGGATTTATCAATCTGATTGAAGCCTGTTGGTTACTGATGCAGCAAGGTTATGAGGATTTTTCCTTGATGGTGGTGGGAGATGGCGAACAAAGAGCAGAACTAGAGGCAATCGCCGCAGATAAAGGTTTAACGGACAAAATTCACTGGTTGGGAAAAGTTCCTTACAGCAGTTTGGGACAGTATTTCCAGCTAGGAGATGTGTTTATCTTTCCCACCTACGAAGATATTTGGGGCATGGTGCTAACTGAGGCAATGGCTTATGGCAAACCAGTTATCTGTTCTCAGGGCGCAGGAGCAGCAGAAATGGTGCAGCAAGAAGAAAACGGTATGATCTACAACCCCCATCAGCCAAAAGACTTAGCTCAATATATGAGTCGATTTATCGACGAACCCCAGCTAATTACAACCATGGGTCACAAATCCCAAGAAATTATGAGTCAGCACACCCCCGCCAAGGCGATCTCCTCATTTACGCAAGCAGTAGAGTTAATTAGTTAACCATTATTTACGCTATTGATTTAACAAATTTGTTGGGAGCAGTAAATGCTATTTAGCTCTTTTGAGTTTATTCTTGTTTTCCTACCAATTACTTTAGGAATCTTTTGGCATTTAACTAAGCACAACTACTATCGAGTAGCTTTAGGCTGGTTAATCTTTGCCTCGCTATTTTTTTATGCCTGGTGGAATCCCCCCTATGTCTTTCTGCTGATTGGTTTGACCCTGTTTAATCATGTTGTTAGTAGCCAACTTTGTCAGTCCCAGTTATTTTCTCTCAGAGCTAAGGTTTTGCTCTACCTGGGAGTTAGCGTCAATTTAGGACTGCTGGGCTACTATAAATATGCTGGCTTTTTGCTCGAAAACATCAACAGTTTACTCAACAGAAATGTTGCACTAGCCGAAATAGTTTTACCCTTAGGTATTTCCTTTTTTACCTTTCAGCAGATTGCCTATTTGGTAGATTCCTATCAGGGTAAGGTCAAACAAACTAATCTACTCAAGTACGGTCTATTTATTTTCTTCTTTCCCCAGCTAATCGCGGGACCAATTGTTCACTATAGTGAAATTTTGCCCCAGTTTAGTCGTCAGTCCCTCAGTAAGTTTCGTGGACAGGATTTAGCCATAGGCAGCACAGTTTTTATTATTGGTTTGGCGAAAAAGGTAATCTTAGCCGACGGTATTGCCCTCACTGCCAATCCCATTTTCCACGCTGCCGACAGTGGAATTAGTATTTACTTTACCGAAGCCTGGATGGGAGGACTAGCTTATGCACTCCAGCTTTACTTCGATTTTTCGGGCTATTCTGATATGGCGGTGGGGGTAGGCAGAATGTTGGGGGTTCAGCTACCGCAAAACTTTAATTCT